>NZ_SMTB01000003.1:0-89449 GCF_006864105.1 Acinetobacter sp. RF14B
CCCTGCTTTCCCCCGTAGGGCGTATGCGGTATTAGCGCTCCTTTCGGAACGTTGTCCCCCACTAATAGGCAGATTCCTAAGTATTACTCACCCGTCCGCCGCTAGGTTCCAGTAGCAAGCTACCTTCGCCCCGCTCGACTTGCATGTGTTAAGCCTGCCGCCAGCGTTCAATCTGAGCCATGATCAAACTCTTCAGTTTAAAATCAGTAGTGCCTAAAGGACACCAATCTTGGCTCATCAATTTTCTGACAAATTCTCTCAAATAAACTTCGAGTAATTTAAACCAATCAATCAATGATAATATTTCGATCAATCAACCAGTAAAAATCCACACAAGTTGTTCTTCATAATCTCTTAATGATCTTCTTAAAACCTCGTCAGCTTTAAGTCCAACTTAATGACTCAACTTTTCGTTTGGTGCATTGCGTTGGTGTGCTGCGTATTCTATACAGTTTCAAAACGAGCGCAAGTGCTTTTCTTAAAAATATTCAAAAAACGCCACTGCCTGCTTATTTTTTAATCCGAAAGGTTATTTTTAACACTTTTTTAGAGTTTTTCTAGTTACTTCTGCATTTAAACTTTAAGCAAATGTGAATTTGCTCAAACTTCTTAAATAAAAAAGGATCAAAATTACTGTTGATCCTTATCTCCTAACTCTTAAAAGCTTAATTAGCCTGTTCAGCAAGCCACGCCATGAATTTCTGGCGTTCACTCTTAGATGCTTTTTTCCATAACTCAACCATTTGCTGATCACTACTGCTATTTAGAGCCAAGCTCTGTTGAGCTGATACCGTTGCAACCACAGGTTTAACTGTATGTTGTGTATATATAGCTGCGGGTTGATTGACTGGTATTGTAACTTCCCCTCCACTTAAGTCGTTGGCATTATCCCCCCCCCACCTCCAAACCATCGTTTAGAAGAGGCTTTTGCTCCTGCTTGCTGAACCAATAGTTGCTGATTAGCATTATATAAACCGATAATAGGTTGATCTTTATAGGCTTTCGCTTCATCAAAATCTTGTGGTGCATTAATTAAGGCCAGGTTATAAGTCTCGCCATCTTTTAATTCTGGAGTTTTGATCGTTACCACGCCCGATTTTAAAATATCATGTGAACTGTCATGATGTTGAAAGAACTCATTATAGCGAGCGCTAATCGTATTCACGCCCGGATCAATTTTATAAGTCTGATTTGAACGTAATAAGCCTGAATTTACCTTCTGATCATTCACCGCAACAATTTTAATTTCTTCAGGTACAGTTAAAGTGACCATTGAAAAAGCTGACGTACTGCCAAGTAATGCCATTGTCACTGCTGTGATACGTAAACCCATACTCTCTACTCATTGAATGATTCTTAAAAGTTCAGTTGCACTATGCCGTGTATAAATGTCAACTTTATGACAAACATTTCATTTATATTGCAGTTGCATCAATCTGGAGATTTTAGAAACGACAAATATAAAAAAAGAAGCAACAATGTGCTTCTTTTTAGCTTTCCACCCAATTATGCAAAAATTTTAAAGCGATCAGCATCATCTATAAAGGTTTTTTCACCCGCTGGCGCTTCGATTGAACCAAAGACCAACTGAGCACGCAGCTTCCAATTAGATGGCACATTAAAAGTTTTGGCAACTTCTTCATCAATAATTGGATTATAGTGTTGCAAGGAAGCCCCAATATTTCTTTCTGCTAATGCTGTCCAGGTTGCGAACTGAGCAATACCCGTAGAATGTTCTGACCAGTCTGGAAAGTGATCTGCATAGAGTGCAAACTGTTCTTGCAGAGATTTTATGATATCTTGATCTTCATAAAATAATGCTGTGCCATAACCTGCTGCAAAACCGTTAATTTTGGTATTGGTACCTTCAAAAGCCTCAGCAGATATGAGATCACGTAAGGTTTCGCGAACAATATTCCAGAACTTTTCATGTGACTCACCGAACAGAATCACGACACGTGAAGTTTGGGAGTTAAAAGCTGACGGGCTATGCTTGACTGCATCTTTAATAATGTTTTCAATTTCTGCCTGTTCCAGGCTCACGTTTTTACCAATTGCATAAATAGTACGACGTTGTTTGATCTCATTTAAAAATGCCATGAATCCACCTTTATCTATTCTGTTTATTAAAATCAATAAAGCCATCTTAGGCATTTTTCTGCTTTTAAACAGCCTTATTTCAATAACAATGCGTTTTATTTATAGAACATTCTTTATAGCACTAAAATTGATGAATTGTATCTAGCGCCTTGGCCCCTTCGTCTTGCTTGACATAATTTAAATTTAGCTAAAAACCTGGAAAAATTCCTGCTCCGGCTGCTTTACTTTTTCTGCGATAGTTTCTTCAATTGAACCAAAACATAATTGAGCTCGCAGCAGCCAGTTTAGATCTATTTGAAAATGCTCACCAACCCGGCGATCAATCTGCGGGTTATAATGCTGTAGTGAAGCCCCCACGCCAGCAGATGCAAGAGCCGTCCAGGCTGCGTATTGCACCATACCTGAACTTTGCTCGGACCAGACCGGAAAGTCTTCTGCGCTGAATGGCACTTTCTTTTGTAGCTGCTGAATCACTTGCTGATCTTCATAAAACAAGATCGTCCCCAAGGCATTTCGGCACTGATTTAGCTTAACTTCAACACCTTCATAAATCTGGGGAGGTACATACTGTCGTTGTACATCTTTTACAATATCCCAGAACTGATGATGTGAATCACTAAATAACACCACGACTCGCGCAGTTTGAGCATTATATGCAGAAGGACAACTTTTTACGGCTTCCTCAATCAGTTCGGTCAGATAAGCCTGACTATGCTGCACCCGTTTTCCTAATTGATAGATACTACGGCGTTTTTTTAACTGTTCAACAAATGGTATCTGCTGATGTTCAGATATTTTTTGTTTTCTTGAAATTTTAAAATCTTTAGTTAAATCGGTTGTTAATACATGACCAATCTTGTTAAGCAATGCCATCTTATCCCCCAAAGCCCGAGCTACATTACATCTGGCAAATCCCCTACAATTATAATGGCTTTAAGTCAGCAGATTAGTTTTCTGAAATTTCTAGTGTTGTTTTTTAAAACACTTAATTTCTTTAAAAACAATAAACTCCGCATTTAGCGGAGTTTATGTGATGCAGCCTGCATTCCTTATTTTTCAGTTTCAAAAAGCGCAGCTACAAAAGACTTGGCCGAGAAAGGACGTAAGTCATCAATTTTCTCACCCACCCCAATAAAACGAATGGGTACATGAGTGCGGCTAGCGATATTAAACAACACCCCACCTTTAGCTGTACCATCGAGTTTGGTGATGGTTAAGCCAGTTAAGCCGACCGCTTCATCAAACATTTCAACCTGGTTAATCGCATTTTGACCTGTACCGGCATCGACCACCAGCATGACTTCATGAGGTGCAGTCGCATCGATTTTTTGCATAACACGTTTTACTTTGGTCAACTCCTGCATCAAGTGACCTTTGTTATGCAAACGTCCGGCAGTATCAGCAATCAACACGTCCACACCTTTGGCACGTGCACTTTCAAATGCATCGAAAATGACAGAGGCAGAGTCAGCACCATGACCTTGGGCCACAACCTGAATATTATTACGCTCACCCCAGATTTGTAATTGCTCGGTTGCCGCAGCACGGAAAGTATCGCCCGCCGCCAGCATGACTTTTTTACCTTCACCTTGCAAACGTTTTGCCAGCTTACCGATAGTTGTAGTTTTACCTACGCCATTCACCCCCACCACCAAAATCACATATGGTGATTTGTTCGGATCAATGTGCAGAGGCTTGACACGTGGCGCCAGTAAAGCCACCAGTTCTTCCTGAAGTGCCTTATAAAGTGAATGTGAATAAATCAGATCACCACGTGCAGTACGTTCCGTCAGGTTGGCAATAATTGTTTTAGTGGCTTCTACTCCAATATCTGCCACTAATAACTGCTCTTCGACTTCCTCTAATAGCTCATCATCAATTTCTTTACCACCAATCAGGATATTCACCATACCATCCGCAAGGTTTTTACGGGTCTTGGTTAATCCTTCTTTCATCCGACTAAAGAAACCACCTTTTGCAGCAGATTCTTCTGCCTGAACGTCCTCTGTTCCAGGTGTCGATGGGAGGGTCTCACTGCCCTGTGTCTCTACTGATGCTTCTACAATCGGCACATTAACCGCAGGTAAACTCGGTAATGTGACATCATCATCTCCGATATCAGCATCAATCAAAAATTTGTTTTGCCCAGTAGATTGCTGTTGCATGCCGAATCCTTGAAAAGCATTGCGTTAAAAAATAGGATTCTACCATAACTTGGGCCTTTTTGAGCTAGCAATCCAATCGCCCAACAAAGACAGCAAAAAGTTACAAGCTGTGGTTGCTTTCAGTCCGACATTTATTAAAAATAACGATAAATACAAATATATTCAGGAAGATCGAGTGTTCAACTCCCGACTTACCACTTCCTCTTATTTTAAATTACTCAGACAGAGTTTTTATCCTGTCGCCACTCTTCTCATAAGTTTGGGTTTAACCCAAGCTTATGCTCAAACCAGCAGTGAACTTTCACGTACGACTTTTGAAACCACTTTAAGCAATGGTTTAAAAGTGATTATCCGGGAAGATCATCGCGCGCCCATGGTGATGACCCATATCTGGTACAAAGTAGGCAGCTCAGACGAATCCGGCAATATTCTGGGTGTATCTCATGTCCTGGAACATATGATGTTCAAAGGCACAACCAAGGTTCCCAATGATGAATTTACTCGCCTTAGCCGACTCTATGGTGGCAGCATCAATGCAGCGACCTTTACCAATTACACCAATTATTATCAGCTTTATCCCAAAGCCTACTTTCCCTTAGCGCTGGAACTTGAAGCTGATCGCATGAGTAATCTTTTATTAAGGCAACAGGACTTCGAACCTGAAATCAAAGTAGTCATGGAAGAACGGCGCCAACGCACCGAAGACAATCCTCGCGCACGTGCTTTTGAACGCTTTAAATGGATTAGTTATCCCACCAGTCATTATCGCCAGCCAGTGATTGGCCATATGAAAACTTTGAATAATATTCAGTTAAATGATGTGAAAAAATGGTATCGGGACTGGTATACACCCAACAATGCCATTCTGGTGATTGTCGGAGATGTTGAATCAGAAGCTGCATTGCATCAGGTACAAAAATATTTTGGCGATATTCCTTCACGCCCTACACCAGCCCGTAATGATGTGCTGGAATTTGAACAGCCGGGCTATCGGCATATGGAAATAACCACCGATGTACAGGTACCAAACCTGTATATGACCTGGAATGTAAAGTCTCTGGCGAGTGCCAAAAATCCCCAAGATGCCTATACCCTCAGTATTATTCGCAGCCTGCTGGATAGTGGGATTTCTTCACGCTTGCAGGATCGTTTAGTACGTGATCGCAAAGTCTTGACCTCTGTTAGCGCCACTTATGATCCTTATAATCGCGGCGACAGTATTTTTGGGATTTCAGCTTTGCCAGCCCCTGACATTTCTCTGGGAGAAGCACAAACAGCCATTCAGCAGGAAATTGAACTGTTAAAAACTCAAATAGTTTCCACACAGGAACTTGAACGCATCAGCACGCGCTTTATCTCCAGTTTAATCTACAGCCAGGATGATATTGGCGGGCAGGCAAAAATCATAGGCAATCTGGAGGTCAACGGTTTAAGTTACCGCCTGATTGATGCATTACCCACACACTATGCAAGTGTCAGTGCCGAAGATATCCAGCATGTAGCAAATACCTACTTTGTGCGTGATAATCTGAGTACGCTCTACATTATGCCTGAACAGAAAAACCAACAATAATGACGCATATGCCTTCTATTCGCTGTTTTCTTTTGCTAGTCAGTGTGAGTTTTAGTCCTGCTCTGTGGGCAGAAAGTTATTTAAATGCCGAAGTTGGTGTAAACAACTTGCCTGATCAGTTGACATCAGTTCCACTATTACAAAGTTTAAAGAAGCTGAATTTAGAACAGACCTTTCAGGCACCTCATATTCATGATCTCAACAATCGTTACAAGGTACGCACCCTGTTTGTAGAAACTCGAGATCTGCCGATGGTCGATATTCAGCTGACTTTTAATGCGGGCGCAGCACGTGATCAGGAAATTGCACCCGGCTTATACGGACTATCAAATATGGCAGCCAAGTTGATGCGTGAAGGTACAAAAGATTATACCGCCAATCAGATTGCTGCCGTACTTGATCAGGCTGGTGCACAATTGAGTATGCAAGCTTATCGGGATATGTTCATTGTCCGTTTACGTTCACTATCCGATCCTCAAAAGCTGGAACCTGCCTTAAGCATGATGATGGAAATACTGAATCATGCCTCCTTTAAAAGCTCCAGTATTAACCTTGTCTTAAGTAATACCCAAGTGGGCCAGAAACAGCTACAAGAAAATCCAAGCCGCTTAATGAACATCCGTTTCTACCGTACACTTTATGGTAAACACCCATATGCAGAACCAATTAGTGGAACGCAAGGTAGTACCAGAAAAATAACAGCCGACTTGTTGAAAAAATTTCGTGATCAGTTTGTGGTCGCACAGAATATGAATATTGCGATTACCGGAAAACTCACTCCAAAACAGGCATTAAATTTATCAGAACGCATTGCAGGCAACATACGACAAGGCTCAAAAGCTGCACCTTTACCTGAACCTGAACTCAAAACTGGTCTGGAGGTGGTACATTTACCCTATCAGTCTTCGCAGGCGTATGTCATTTTCGGGCATTTAGGACCAACACGCTCTAGTGAAGACCGTCTGGCGCTTGAAGTCGCTAACCGGATGTTTGGCGGCGGAGGCTTTCACTCGGTCTTGATGCAGGAGTTACGCATCAAACGAGGCTTTACTTATAGTGCCAACAGCTCCTTTACTTTTAGTCAGGCACCGGGGGTATTTAGTTTTCAATATTCTACCCGGCAGGATCAACTTCTTGAGAGTATACAAGTCGCGCATCGGGCATTTATTGATTTTGTCCGGCAACCTATTGATCAAAAGCGCCTGGAGGAAACCAAGGCCGGCATGTTGCGCGCCTTTCCTAACAACTACAGCAGCAATGCAACCATTAACGCCCAGTTGGGCACAATGGGCTTTTATGATGAGAAAGCAGATTATTTATCTAGCTATCCTGAGCGACTCAGGAAAATCAGTGCAAGGGATGTACAAGATTCAGTGCGCAAGCACTTACATCCGGAAAATGTCAGTCTGGTGATAGTCAGCAAGGAGCTGGACAGTGCTCAACTAAAAATGCACCTGCAACACAATCTGCTTGAGACCCGTTCTGGTGAAGCAATATCCAGTAAAAACTAGGGATTTTCTAGAGAGATTGGTGGCAGCTGATGCGCACGTAAAGACTCTCGCTGATAGGCGTGCATCAGTTTTAGATATTGTCCTCGGGAAATCTGCTCTTGCTTTAATAGCAGCTGTGCCATGTCCTGGGTTTGTGGCAAGTTATGCTGCTCGGACAATTGCAGCAACTGATTCAACTGCGCCGCTGTTAAAGGACGATATAATGCAAAGGTGGCTAAAGCTAAAATCACCACAACAATAAAAACCACAACCGTATTATAAATTTGTTCAAGCTGAATCTTGCTGAAAAAATCACTAATTTTTTTGCTGTCTATAGCCATACACTACCTCAAGTTAAAAGTAGTGTATGGCTGCGGTTACTGAAGTTCAAGTCATGAATCCGAATATCCATCACCTGCTGAAATGTTATACAGCGATTAATTCAGCCGCTCAAACACGCTCCAGGCAATGACAAACGCTACCAGAGCAAGCACCAGGAAAATTGCAAATTTGCTTAGACCTGCCTCTGCTTCTGGTGGATGCCAGCGGTCTTCTGTTGCAATTCGGACCAGTTCAGTATTGTAGAGTTTATAAAACTGTGCTCGCTGATTCTCATCCAGGGCACGGGTGAAATCATAAACTTCTTTACGCTGAGCCAGACCAAAATGCCCTAAATGTGCATGCCTATCATAAATCACATTATCGAGTTTCTGGCGATGTAAGTCTGCAAGCTGGAGGACCTGACCAGCTGTAGGTGGCATGTCAAAAGTAATACCATCCAATATTCTTGTGCTCATCATTTTTCTCCTTTCTTGTTTCTTGTCTTATTAAAATTTATACTATTAAAAATTATAAGTGTGTATAGTTTAATCATGTAAACTATAATACTGATAACAAAGCTTCAACAATAATTGACTTTTCAATCATTCTGTAATATTAGTTTAATAATACTTAGATATACTTGTATGTAGACTTAGTTAAAGTCGATCCTGTAATCATAATTAAAATTAAGGAGTTTTTATATGATACAACAAATCTCTCAACATGACTTAGAGCATCTGTATGCTGATGCAGTCAATACGATCCAATCACAAATGAACTTTGTAGATGCAGTCAAACAACTAGAAGATGCAGCGCGTGCTGGTCATGGTAAAGCAGCTCTCTTTTTAGCAGAACTGTATTACCAGGGTTTTCGTGTAGAACGGGATTCTCTTAAAGCCCAGTACTGGCAGAGTATGGCCACGATGCAAGCATAAAAAAACGTCACCTCGGTGGCGTTTTTTTCATCTTATATTTCAATAAACTACTAACACTTACATACTTTATTACGATTGCTTGCAAAGCTGAAACAGTAATTTCATACAGATTTCCTAAAATAGCACCCAAGTCCAATACGTACTTTACTCTAATGACAATACCTAAGCTGACCTATCCCAATCTTATTCAGTACAATCCGATCTGCAAAAAAAATTTGCTGAAAGTGACTATGCTCAAATCCCTGATGTATTGTGGCATCCTGTGGGGCGTCTATCATCAGGGTTGGGCCATGATGCGGGATCATGAGGATTGTATCTTTCCATTTTGGCTTAACCCTTTAGATGCTAAAAATTATGCAAAACAGCACTGGCCAAATTATGAGCCACGCAAAATCAATTCAGAGGATTTTGAGAACAATCTGCTGCCTACCCTAACGCGCCTTAATGTAATTCCTGCTCTATGTAATCCAAACGGATCAAAACTAAAATTAACTACAGAACAGATGCGTTATTTATTTTTTTCTCAACAGAGACTGCACATTGCCTGAATAACATGTTATTTATAAAGACTAAACTAAGAAGCAGCTAGCGATAATCAGTTTATATTTCTTCTAAAACCAATAATAAATGAACGAAAGGATCCAATAGAATGACCAATGTGGCACAAGTGCTCAAAGCCAAAGTACACCAGGTAATTTATACCATTCATCCAGATGCAACCGTACTGGAAGCCATCACTCTAATGGCAGATAAAGGAATTGGTGCGGTGGTCGTGACTCAGGAAGACAAAGTGGTCGGCATTCTGTCAGAGCGGGATTACACTCGTAAAATTGCCCTTATGCAAAGATCTTCTGTCGATACAACCGTGAATGAAATTATGACGCCTAAAGTGATTACTGTAACTACAGGCAGCACAGTCGAAAACTGTCTGGAGCTGATGACTGATCATCATTTACGTCACCTGCCTGTGGTTGAAAATGAAAAGCTGATAGGCCTGATTTCAATTGGTGATCTGGTCAAAGCGACCATGGAAGATCAACGGCAATTGATCGATCAACTACAACAATATATTTCGGGTTAAGCTTTCTTTAAAGTATTCAAAGAAATCTCATTCCGATTATTCATTATTGGCTTGTAATGATTTTGAGATAATGAGATATAAAAAAAGATCCCAGCACTAGGCTGGGATCTTTAGTTGAACTCAGGCTATTAATTTAAGCCCAGTTTCTCTGCAACATAGTCTGAATCTTTATCACCACGGCCAGACAGGTTCACCACAACTTTTGTCTCTTTCGACAACTTGCCCGCTTCACGAATCGCCCAGGCAACTGCATGTGAGCTCTCCAGAGCCGGAACAATTCCTTCCACCCGTGACAAGGTCATAAAGGCATCCAGACATTCCTGATCTGTCGCTGTAGTGTATTCTACCCGCCCCAAATCCTTAAGCAGGCTATGCTGCGGACCCACACCCGGATAATCCAGGCCTGAGGCAATTGAATGCACAGGCAAAGGCTCACCTTGTTCATCTTCCAGCACATAGCAGGCCATACCATGCAACTGGCTCGGCCTACCCAAAGTCAAGGTTGCTGAATGCATATCGGTATTCAGACCATGACCTGCCGGTTCCACTCCAATCAGTTTGACTTCGGGATTATTTAAAAAAGCACTAAATGCACCTACAGCATTTGAACCGCCGCCGACACAGGCAACCACATAATCCGGGTTTGCACCAAAACGCTCATGCGTTTGAACTTTAATTTCTTCACCAATAATGGACTGGAAATCACGCACCATCATTGGGAACGGATGTGGCCCTACCACAGAACCAATCGCATAAATAAAGTTTTTCGGATCTTTTAAATATTCCTCAAAGGCACTATCAACCGCATCTTTTAAAGTTGCGGTACCACGAGTCACAGTCACCAGATGAGCACCCAGAATTTTCATCTTGACAACGTTTGGATGTTCTTTTTCGATGTCCACCTGTCCCATGTGAATTTCACATGGAATACCAACCAAGGCACATGCCGTAGCCAGTGCCACACCATGCTGGCCTGCTCCGGTTTCAGCAATGACTTTGGTCTTTCCCATATATTTGGCTAAAAGTGCCTCACCCAGACAGTGATTGATTTTATGAGCACCAGTATGGTTCAGGTCTTCGCGTTTTAAATAGATCTGCGCACCGCCCAATTGCTCAGAGAGACGCTTGGCGTGAAATAAAGGACTCGGACGGCCTACATAATGAGCAAACAGCTCTTTCAGTTCATTTTGAAATTCTTCAGTCTGGCGAATTTCCTGATAGGCAACATTAATATCATTCATGGCCTGTTTTAAATCAGGCGGAATGAACTGACCACCATATTGGCCAAAGAAGCCTTCTTCATTTGGCAGCGCAATGCCATTAATTTGATGATCCATAGCAATCCTTAACTGTGAAATATAGATGAGCACTCAATTGCTTTACTTTATAAACCTGAAAGCAACAGCTTGAGCAATCAAAACTTAAACCATTGATATAAAAAATAAACTAACGGGCCAGATATTTGGTCATATCTTCAATACCCTTTAAGGTCATCGGGAACATATGCCCCTCAAAGATCTGCCTGATGAGCCCGATGGTATGGGTGTAATGCCAGTATCTTTCTTCTTCCGGATTGAGCCAGGCGGTTTTATCAAAATGCTGACGCAGTCGCTGTAACCAGACCTGTCCAGCCTCGTCATTCATATATTCAACTGAGCCGCCCACCGAATTCAATTCATAAGGCGCCATACTGGCATCACCCACCACAATTACCCGATAGTCTCGGCCATAAGTATTGAACAGATCCCAGGTATTCATGCGTGAACTGGAACGCCGAACATTATCTTTCCAGACGTAGTCATACAGACAGTTATGGAAATAGAAATATTCAAGGGTCTTAAATTCGGTCTTGGCTGCACTAAACAGCTTTTCACACTGGGCAATGTGCGCATCCATGGAACCACCGATATCAAACAGCATCAGCACTTTAATACGGTTACGGCGCTCTGGTACCAGCTGTACATTCAGAATGCCCTGCTTGGCTGTTTCACGAATCGTACCATCAATATCCAGCTCTTCCGCTGCACCCTGACGGGCAAATTTACGCAAACGGCGCAGCGCCATTTGCATTTGCCGGCTACCCAGAAGCTGATCATCATCCAGATTACGATATTGACGCTGCTCCCAGACTTTTACCGCAGAGCGTTTACGCCCTGGCCCGCCAATCCGTACACCTTCCGGATGATCACCATAGGCACCAAAGGGAGAAGTCCCACCCGTGCCAATCATTTTGTTACCACCCTGATGTTTTTTATGCTGTTCGCGCAGACGCTCTTCCAGCATTTTCATCAGTTCTTCCAGCGAACCGGCTTTTTTCAGCTCTTCACGCTGTTCAGGGGTCAGATGCTTTTCCAGTAATTCCAGGTCAAACCAGTCTTTAGGCAGTTTGTGCACCTGATTCAACAGCTCATCCAGATCAAAGGTTGAAATACCATCAAAATAGTCTTTCATGGCGCGATCAAACTTGTCGAAATAGCGCTCATCCTTAACCATGATAGTTTTGGCCAGCTGATAGAATTCATCCTGATCAGCAAAGACAATTCCGGCAGCTACTGCCTGATTCAGGTCAATCAGTTCACGGGTCGAAACCGGCACACCATAGCGGCGCAAGGTATAAAACAGTCGCACAAACATGCCTGTTCCCCCCTAACGGCGTGACATAAAGGCTAGACGCTCAAGCAGCTGTACATCCTGCTCGTTTTTGATGAGTGCGCCGTAGAGTGGCGGAATGGCTTTGGTTTTATCAGCATTACGCAGCACATCTTCCGGCATGTCGTCGGCCATGAGCAGGCTGAGCCAGTCAATCAATTCAGAGGTTGATGGTGGTTTTTTTAAACCGGGAATCTGACGTAATTTAAAGAAAACTTGTAAAGCTTCACTCACCAATGTGGCAGAGATATTCTCGAAATGCACATCGATGATTTCGCGCATGGTGGCTTCATCCGGGAATTCGATATAGTGGAAGAAACAACGGCGCAGAAATGCATCCGGCAATTCTTTTTCATTATTTGAGGTAATAATGACAATTGGACGCTGGGTCGCAGTAATGGTCTCGCCAGTTTCGTAAACATAGAACGACATTTTATCGAGTTCATGCAACAAATCATTTGGAAACTCGATATCAGCCTTGTCAATTTCATCAATCAGCAGAACACAGCGCTCTTCACTGGTAAAAGCTTCCCAAAGTTTACCTGGTTTGATGTAATTTTTAATATCATAGACCCGGTCATCGCCCAGCTGGCTATCACGCAAACGAGAAACTGCATCATATTCATACAATCCCTGTTGTGCCTTGGTGGTCGACTTGATATGCCAGGTAATCAGCTTCAATCCCAAACTGTGTGCCACCTGTTCAGCCAGCAGGGTTTTACCGGTCCCCGGCTCACCTTTGACCAGTAAAGGCTTTTGCAAACTACGCGCAGCTTTTACGGCCAGCTTTAGACTGTCAGTCGCAATATACTGATCTGTACCTGAAAATTGTTGAATATCAGCAGACATGATTTAACCTTATTTTTTTACTTACAACGGTGAACTTTTCTTGTTTAAAGTCGTATCCGGTTTTTTCGATATATAACTGGACCAGCAATAGCCAATCACACATCCAAGGCCAATGACAAATAAAATAAGTGACGCATTAATCCAAACCAATTCCTGCTCCTTGGTTAAAACCCCAAATAGCAGACCGAAAATTGCCGGGGCAACCGAGGCATTCGGGCCTTCAGAAACGGTGGGGGTTAATAAAACCGCGAAGGCCAGTAACCATAAAAAACTGCCCATTACTCTCGGCAGGCGTCTGGTTACCCCATACCAGCAAAGCAAGGCAATCAGGCTGCCAAGCAGATACACGGCTACTGCAATACTCTGTTCAGGAATTGAATCTAATACGTTTACATAACCATTCATCTCACAACTCCTGAATTCATATTAGGCACCACGCAATCCTTCAGGCGCTACAGCATTTGGATTGATCAAGCCTTCTGGCGGCATTTGCAAAAAGAAACCGCGAGTCACAATGGAATCCATTACATGCAGGACATTGGCACGCGCCAGTTTGCGCGATTCACTCAATTCAAGGTGCATGACAAAAGTTGCACGCCCAAATGCTACACGTACCGGCTCAGACAAGACTTCGAGCGGCTCAAATGTTTCTTCAGTTTCGCCCTCATCTGCTGGACGCGCCACATAAAGATACATTTCATCTTTTTTACTGGATTTGTAGATAGACACTTGCATGTTTTAAACGACTTTTCTTAAAAAACAACCGCAAGGATACATTAAAAAAAAGACAGATACATTAGCCTTGCCGAATGCATCAGTCGTGATTTTGTATAATTGCTTTATCTTTAATCAATTCTTCCCCAGTCATTCCGTGACTTTCATCTGGGTCGAAAGATAAGATTCATCCTCATGCAGCACCCGAAGTAGCGGCAAGGTCAGCAGTTCATAGCGCCAGCCTAGCAGATAATCCGGCAGCTCCTGCTCATCCTTATGAAAGACTACATGTTGATACAGGGCATTTAGCCATTTCTTACGCATCAGCACTTCCTTGGGGATGGTGGTTTCAGCAGAGACCTGCTGAATAAGGAGATCAATTTTATCGCCAACCTCTCTGGAAGAATGACGGATTGGACGAGCCAGACGTAATGGCCAGTCCGACTGTTCTGGCAGGAATTTCAATAAGTCCAGAATCGTTTTACCATGATCACGTACAATATTGGCACGTATGTCTTTCACCTGACTCAACTGGAAATTATTGCGCGGAAATTTCTCAACCAGATCAATCATGGTCGCATTTTTCAGAATAAAGCTGCGTGGCTGATTTAAAGCCTTGGCAATCTGTTCACGCCAAACCGCCAGCTGCTGTAATTGCATAAGCTGACGGCGAGAATGCCGGTAATTTCCCACATCCTGATACAGCAAGGCAGTCGGTGTTTCTTCCCCTATTTCCCGGGTTAGGAACTGACAATCCTGCAAGGCAAAATCAAGCAGGGATTTGCTGTTTAAATCCAGCTTGATTTTTTCAGCCAATTGCATCAGATAATGCACATCATTGGCCGCATACAGTAACTGCTTGCTACTTAAAGGACGCGCCAGCCAGTTGGAGCGGGTCTGGTCTTTTTCAATATCTATTTTCAGCATCTGCTTCAAGGCATTCTGGTAGCTGACTTGCAGACCATGCCCCAAAAATGACATCCCTACCTGCGTATCAAAAACATTCTCCAGTGCTTTTTGCTGGGTATAATGATAAATCAGGTCGATGTCTTCGCTACAGGCATGAAAAACATTCTGTTGGGCATTAAAAATCTTGTGCAAAAACTCAGTCAGATCCAGAGTCGTTCCATCCAGAAGATAAACCTGATTGTCGACATTGATCTGAAAAACACCGAGTTTTGGCCACAGGGTATCTACCTTGATAAACTCGGTATCCAGACCATAGATTGAATTTTGATCCATTAAATCCAGAACAGGATACAGGTCGTTTTGGTGTTGAATAAACTGAAACATAAAGGCTGAGTCTAAGAATAGATGCTCGATAGCGGAATACTAGCTAATATATAAAATATTTATATAAAAAAACATACTTAATGCGACTAATTATCTAAAATAATTTACTTTGTAAGGGCTAGTTAGGCATAAATTAATATCTTTTTCCTATTAAACTCACACCCTTTCAATAATACAAATTTTATTTAATCCTCATGCGGTTATGCACGGCCTGACTCAGTGTATGACTGTCCACATACTCCAGTTCGCCCCCTTGAGGCACACCTTGGGCAATACGCGTCATCTGCACCGCTAAATGCTTGCTGGCTTCAACCAGATAGTGTGCTGTTGCCTGTCCTTCTACAGTCGCATTGGTGGCCAAGATCACCTCCTTAATCTGCCCTTGACTTAAACGCTGCAGTAAATAAGGAATGCCAATTTCTTCCGGCCCAATCCCGTCAAGTGGTGACAAGTGCCCACCCAAAACATGATATTTACCCCGGAAGCTGCCACTTTGCTCAATAGCCATCACATCAGCAGGTGATTCTACCACGCACAGCAATTCATCATCTCGTTCCAAGGAGGTACAGATATTACAGACCTCATCTTCGGTCAGCGAATGACAAATAGAGCACTCATGAATATGATTGGTCGCCTCAGTCAAGGCATGTGCCAGACCGATCGCACCTTCACGGTTTTTCATGATCAGGTGCAAAGCCATACGCTGAGCCGATTTCGGCCCAACGCTTGGCAAAATGCGTAATGCTTGAACGAGTTGATCAAAACGATCACTAAACATTGCGCACTCTTCCCTAGAATAAACCAGCCAGACCTGGTGGTAAGCCCATGCCTGAGTTTGCTGCCTTCATGCGCTCTTCTGAAATAGTTTCAGCCTGACGCGCTGCATCATTCATAGCAGCTGCAATCAGGTCTTCGATCATGTCAGGATCGTCCTGAAGAAGTTCAGGATTAATTTCGATACGTTTCACTACATTACGTGCAGTCATGGTTACTTTTACCAAACCGCCACCAGCCTCAGCATGCACTTCAGTTTGCGCAAGCTCTTCTTTGGCCTTTTTCACGTTGTTTTCAACTTCTTTTTGCATGCGCTGCGCTTGCTGCATCAACATATTAATGTTCATAAAAATCTCCGAACATATATTTATAAAATTAAATTAGATCTAAACCGCGTGTAATGTCACGGATAATATCATCAATCTCTTCCAAACCGACAGAAATGCGAATTAAACCTTCGCAAATACCTGCTGCAGCTTTGGCTTCTGGAGACAGTTTGCCATGCGTGGTGGTTGCCGGATGAGTAATAGTTGACTTGACATCCCCCAGATTACCGGTAATTGAGATAAAGTTTGTATTATCAATTACTTTCCATGCACCTTCACGGCCCGCCTTCACCACAAAAGAGACTATACCGCCAAAACCAGTTTGCTGTTTTGCTGCCAGCTCATGACCAACATGCTCAGGCAGGCCTGCATAATAGACTTTTTCTACTTTCGGATGCGCATTCAGGAACTCGGCTAATTTTTGTGCATTGGCAGAATGTTCACGCATACGTAAGCGTAATGTTTCCAGACCTTTCAAAAAGACCCAGGCATTAAACGGACTCATGGATGGCCCCGTCGTGCGTACATAACCGAAAACCTCTTCAAGCAGCTTATGGCTCCCCACAACTGCACCGCCCAGAGCACGCCCCTGACCATCCAGATATTTAGTCGCAGAATACACCACCAAGTCTGCACCAAATTTGATGGGTTGTTGTAATACAGGCGTACAGAAGCTGTTATCAATTGCTAGCAAGGCATCATTTGCATGCGCAATATCTGCTAGCGCCTGAATATCCGCCACTTCTGCCAACGGATTTGATGGAGATTCAACAAAGAGCAGTCTGGTTTCTGGCTTAATAGCATTGTTCCAGGCTGCTATATCATGCAGGTCGACGAAATCTACAGCCACGCCAAATTTAGCCACGTATTTTTCAAACAAAGATACAGTCGAGCCAAATACTGCGCGTGAACAGATCACATGATCGCCTGCTTTTAAAAAAGCCATTGCCACGGCCATAATGGCTGCCATACCTGAACTGGTAGCAACGGCGCGCTCTGCACCTTCGAGTGCAGCCAGACGTTTTTCAAAAGTGGCCACAGTTGGATTGGTAAAGCGGGAGTAGATATTGCCCGGTTCCTGGCCTGAAAATTTTGCTGCCGCTTCGGCCGCATTCTCATAGACAAATGAAGATGTTAGAAAAATCGGTTCGCCGTGCTCGCCTTCAAAACTACGGGTATGACCGGTACGAATGGCTAAGGTTTCTAACTGGTAGGAAATATCATCTTGCTGGCTCATCACTTTACCCCAGTCCAAGGGACTGCCTTTTGTAAAAATTTGCCAACATTTTGAGCGCCTAAGCTATTTCAGGTCAAGGTATAATAAGCAAATATTGCTTAGACTTCGATCAAATCTTCCCGAATACGGATAATTTATTTACATGATTCAATTAAAACAAAATATTCAGCGCCAGCGGAAAAAATTAAAACATCTTAATGCGCGTCTGTTTAATTCATCTACCCTGATTCTTTCGCAAAAAACACCTTTTGAATATATTGCCGCCACTGAATTCTGCAAGATTCGTTATTATGCCTCTCCTGACAAGAAATATCGTGAGCCACTGGTCTTTATCGCGCCACTCGCAATCAATATGGATATTTACGACCTTTATCCTTATCGTTCCTTAGTCAAACATTTTCAACATAGTGGCTTTGAGGTGTATTTGCTGGAATGGAAACGTTTTCGTTATAAACATCGCCATTTAAATTTCCTATCCTTTGTTGACGGCGCAATTCCGCAAGCAATTGAGCGCATTTGCGCTCATTCTGGCAGCCAGTTTATTTCGTTGCATGGCTGGAGTATGGCCGGAATTTTTGCCACGCTCTATACTGCCCTGCATTCACCCGAACATGTTAAAAATCTGATCGTACTCGGCAGCCCGATTGACAGCTATGCTTCTGGTCGTATTGGTAAACTGTTTAGGAGCGCCAATCAGTTAATTTCTAAAAATAAAAACTTGCAACATACCCTCTATCAAGGCCTGATTCCAAAACTCTATATCCATTCACCGGGGGTCCTCAATGCGCTTGGCTTTAAATTACTGGACCCTGTTGGCTGGTTTAAAAGCCAGAAGCAGTTTTTACTGAATCTGGAAAATGTAGAAGATGTCTATGAACATGCCACCATGGGCAATTTTCTTAACAAAATGATTGATTATCCGGGTGGAATCAATCAGGACATGGTGCTGAATTTATGGTTACAGAATCCTCTGAAAGAAGGCTCTATGACTTTAAAGGGGCAAACCATCGACCTGAAAAATATCAACTGCTCCTTGTTGGTAGGCGCAGGCCAAACCGACCAGATTGTCACCAAGCACTCAGCTAAGCCTTTGATGGAATTGACAAGCAGTACCGATAAGACGTTTACTCTTATCCCAGGGGGCCATTTGGGGCTGATGTCTAACCAGAAAGCGGCCAATACCTTCTGGCCTAAATTAACCGCTTGGCTGGCACACCGCTCCACACGACTTGATGCCTGACCGCTCGGGGATCCAGAGTCTTTTAAAATTAGCTTTAAATCAGAAAGAATATTCAGAGGATAAACATGATTCAGTCAGTGGCTTTTATTGGTTTGGGTGCAATGGGTTATCGTATGGCAGCGCATCTGCCCAAGCATTTCGATACGGTCTATGTCTGGAACCGGACTTTTGCCAAGGCTGAACAACATGCCGCTGAATATGCTACACAGGCGGTTGCTCTGGAGCAGGCTGTTCAGGCTGATATTATTTTCTCCTGCCTACCCACCAGTGCGGATGTTGAACATCTCTTAAAAGACCTGCCGCTTAAAGCAGGTTCTATCTGGGTAGATTGTACCAGTGGTGTGCCTGAATCCGCCCGTAAACTGGTCACTCAACTGAGTGATCAGGGCGTTATTTTTCTGGATGCGCCGGTAAGCGGCCAGACGATTGGCGCTGAAAATGCCACGTTAACCGTGATGGTCGGCGGTGATGCCCAAGGCTTTGAAAAAGCTCTGCCAGCCATGCAGGCTTTTGGCAAGCTAATCAAGCATGTCGGGGAATCCGGCTCTGGTTTTGCAGTCAAAGCGGTGAATAATATGTTAATGGCCGCTCACCTTTGCGCAGCGGCCGAAGGCTTGACCACCTTAAAAGCACACCGTGTTAATCTGAGTGAAGCACTGGATTGTATTAATGCATCGAGCGGTAAAAGTATGGTGACTGAAACCGTGATTCCACAGCGTATTTTAAATCGCAGTTTCCCGCTGACCTTTGCTCTGCCTTTATTAGCCAAAGACACAGGCATTGCCATAGATCTGGCGCAAGAAGCCAAACTTTCAGTACCTGTTCTGGCACTGGCACAGAATCTGATTCAGGCGGCAAACAGCCTATCAGATAAAAATAGTGATTTTTCAACTGCCGTGAAAATGTATGAATCATGGAGTAAAATTACCATTGAGTAATATCTCGCCATTGAATAATGATAATAAAACCACATATTGTGACTATAAAGCAGTCACACTGAGTGAATAAGCTAGAGGAAATTGCTATGAAAAAATTATCTGTTGCAGTATTAGTAGGTTTTGCAACATTGTTTGGGGCTTCAACATCGGTACTTGCATCTGAACAGGAATGCAAAAAACTGAAAAATGATCATGATGTCATTTATGCATCTAAAGGCTTCTGTTTTAAAGATCCTGAAGCCAAGGCCAAGTTTGGTAATGACAATTGCTATACCACCAAGCCAAAATTCTCTGAAAAAGAGCAACAACGGCTTGACGCGATCAAGGAACGTCAGAAAGAATTGAACTGTAAATAATACAGTTTCAATAATTTCAAGGAATGTAACTATGACTTATGATGATCAGAATATTTTTGCACGAATTTTACGTGGTGAACTTCCTGCCATTAAAGTGTATGAAGATGACCAGGTTCTTGCATTCATGGACATTATGCCTCAGGCAGATGGTCATACCCTGATCATTCCCAAAACGCCAGCAATAACGCTGCTGGATCTGCCAGCAGAAACAGCAGCCTATACCATTCAGGTCGTACAGAAAATTGCGAAAGCTATTGAGAAAGGTTTAGGCGTAGATGGAATTGTCTTGATGCAGTTGTCAGGTGCAGCCGCAGGTCAGACCGTACCACATGTGCATTTCCATCTCGTACCGACTTCTCTGCATAACCTGGGCAAACATGCCGCACAGATGGGTGATCAAGAGAAAATCAAGGCGCTTGCTGAAAAAATTAAAGCTGCACTTTAAGTACGAAATCAATTTAAAGATGGAGCTAGATAGCTCCATTTTTTATGCTCTTTCAGGCACTATAATCTTTTATTTTTAATTATTTCAATCATACGCTGAGACAATTCCAACCGCATTTAAGAATGTAAATTAATAACCTCACCATAGTCGGCGGCTATTCGCTGTTCAAAAAATAAAATTTAATTGGCCATAAAAATTCTGTTGCTTGGGTATGTATATTGACTCGGTTACCATGAGGCAATCGCAGCAGACTGTTAATTACGTTTCTTTTTCACTCACCTAAAAATCCTCTTAGAACTTACAACGCAGTTTTTGCTAGAATCCTGCTCAGAAGCTCAAACCTCCGCTATCTAATGCTTGGTATTAGAAACTTGAACCCTGAGAAGGTACACTTACTCATTAGATTAATCAGGTTTCAAAAAGATTTAACGGGATTTGTCAGGATTTTTTTATGCAATTTATTGTAAATATTAATAGTTTTAAGGGTGCTAAATAAAGTGAAAACAGAAAATATAATCCCTGACCTATCCACGCTTACACCGATGATGCAGCAGTACATGTCGGTCAAAATGCAACATCCACACTCATTAATGTTTTATCGGATGGGTGACTTCTATGAACTGTTTTTTGAAGATGCCCATAAGGCTGCCAAAATTTTAGGTATTACCCTGACTCATCGCGGTAAAGCCAATGGCCAGCCGATTCCAATGGCTGGCGTACCTTTTCATGCAGCCGAGGGTTATCTGGCCCGTCTGGTAAAAAACGGCGAAACTGTGGTGATCTGCGAGCAGATCGGTGAAGTTACAGGTAAAGGACCGGTCGAGCGTGGTGTGGTACGTATTATTACCCCGGGTACCTTAACGGATGATGCTCTCTTAGGCGCTCACCAATCTTCCAATCTGGTCGCCTTATGTATTCAGCAACAGCAGATTGGGATTGCACTCTTAGATTTGAGTGCAGGTCTCTTTAAAGTCCAGCAGCAGGACTATGACCTTAACCAGCTGGCCATTGAACTGGCACGCTTGATGCCAAGCGAAATTGTTTTAGATGAAAATATTACAGATCCAGAGATCATTGAGCAACTTAAAAAACAGCTTGATGTGCCGGTGACCAAACGTCCGAATGTTGACTTCAACCTGAACAATGCCCAAAAAACTTTGTGTGACCAGTTTGCGGTCAGCACCCTTTCAGGATTTGGCATTGATCACTTGCCTTTGGCCAAAGCCGCCGCCGCTGCTTTAATTCACTATGCCAAAGAAACCCAGAAAACGGCTTTACCGCATATTCGCACGATTCAGCTGGAACAAAGCTCGGACTTTATTGCACTTGACCCTGTCACCCGTCGTAATCTGGAACTGATTGAACCGCTTTTTGACCATGGTACGTCACTGTTTCAACTGATCAATGACTGCCAGACAGCGATGGGGGGGCGCCTACTTAGCCGCACCCTGATGCAGCCTTTACGAGATACTGCGGTTTTAGATGAGCGACTGGATGCCACACAGGCCTTGCTGGACGGTTTTCATGAAACCCCTGTACGCCTGATATTAAAAGAAATCAGTGATATTGAGCGTGTGTTAAGCCGGATTGCCTTAGGCAGTGCCCGTCCACGCGATCTGGTCCAACTGCGTCAGGCCTGTGCACAAATCCCATTTTTAAGACATGCTCTACAACCAGCAATCAGCCAACCACAATCCTTCTTGTTACAACAGCTAAATCAAGAGCTTGGGGATTTTCATGGTCTGCATCAGCGGCTTATGTCTGCGATCGTAGAGAATCCGCCCGTCTTACTTCGTGATGGCAATGTCATTGCGGAAGGCTTTGACAGCGAGCTGGATGAACTGCGTAAAATTCGGGACCATGCTGGTCAATTCCTGATTGATCTGGAAATCAGGGAGCGCGAACAAAGTGGTATTCCCAACTTGAAAATCGGTTACAACCGAGTGAGCGGCTATTATATTGAGCTGAATCGTTCGCAGGCAGAACAGGCCCCTGAACATTATATCCGCCGTCAGACCCTGAAAAATGCCGAACGTTATATCACGCCAGAATTAAAGTCTTTTGAAGATAAGGTACTGTCTAGCGAATCTCGTGCGCTTGCCCGTGAAAAAATGCTGTTTGAAATGCTTCTGGATGAACTACGGCAAGATATTGGCAACTTACAGATGATGAGCAGTGCCATTGCCCAGATTGATCTGCTGGCAAACTTTGCCTATCAGGCACGACTGCGTAACTGGTCACGACCGACATTCAGTCCTGAAACTGGCCTTAAAATCATTGCTGGACGTCATCCTGTGGTTGAAGCTCTAAGCAAAACTGCCTTCACCCCGAATGATACCAAGCTCGATTATGCACATCGCATGGCGATTATTACCGGTCCAAACATGGGGGGTAAATCGACCTTTATGCGCCAGACTGCTCTGATTGCCTTGCTGGCCTACTGCGGTAGTTATGTGCCCGCGCAATCGGCCGTACTTGGTCCGATTGACCGGATTTTTACCCGAATTGGCTCTGCAGATGACCTTTCTACTGGCAAATCAACTTTTATGGTGGAAATGACTGAAACTTCGCAGATCTTACATCATGCCACCAGTCAGTCACTGGTTCTGATGGATGAAGTCGGTCGCGGTACCAGTACTTATGACGGTTTGTCATTAGCCTGGGCTTGTGTGCTTGATCTGACCAAGCGCATTCAATGCTTGTGCTTGTTCGCGACGCACTATTTCGAACTGACCGAACTCGACCGGGAAAAAGGTATCGACAATTACCATGTTACTGCCAAAGAATTGAATGGCAATCTGATTTTACTGCACAAAGTTCAACATGGTCCGGCCAGTCAGAGTCACGGCTTGCAGGTTGCCAAACTGGCTGGCATTCCTGCGGCAGTCATTAAAGAAGCACAAAATCGTCTGAAAGCTCTGGAAAAGCAGCATCAGGTGAAACCTTTCAGTCCACAGCATGATCTGTTTTCCGAACCTGAAATCGTGGAAAAGATCATTGAGGTTGAAAAAACGTCGCCAGCGCTGGAGCTGCTGGAAGATCTGGATATTGACAATCTGAGTCCACGGGAGGCGCTACAACAATTGTATGCTTTAAAAGATCTGATGAAACAACCAGGCTAATCTCTTTGCCAGAACCCTGATTTTTCTAGGGTTCTGGCCATGAGTTTCCTCATTTTTAGCCATTTATCCGTATAATTTAATTTTTTTCAAATTTAACAGCCCTATCTATAACAAATATCAATAAAAGGAATTGTTAGTTCCCCCCGTTTTTGCCTAAAATACAGCATTCGTAATTAGAACCATATTTTTTAGGTAGCTGTCGCCATGACCTTCGTTGTCACTGAAAATTGTATTAAATGTAAATATCAAGACTGTGTGGAAGTTTGCCCTGTAGACTGTTTTTATGAAGGCCCTAACTTCCTTGTAATTAATCCAGACGAATGTATCGACTGTGCGTTATGTGAACCTGAATGTCCTGCCAATGCAATTTTCTCCGAAGATGAATTACCAGAAGGCCAAGAAGTGTTTATCGAATTAAACGCTGAACTTTCACAAACATGGCCAAATATCACTCAAATCGGTGACCAGCCTGCTGACCGTGAAGAATGGAACGGTAAACCTGATAAATTACAATATCTTGAAAAGTAATTTAGCGTATTTTAAAAAAGATCAGTACATACTGATCTTTTTTTTATACTCATAACACACATTTCATTGCAATATTCTCCAATTTTCTCCGCATATTTAGTCTAGAATAGCGCTATTTTATAAACACTTGTATTTCTTTAAATGAAGCAATTTTCAAAGGGACTTTTAGGTCTATGCCTAATCCCGCTGATATTTGTGGGTTGTGCAACCACAAAACAACCCGGTCGTGTAAGCCCTGCAGATGGAAAACGGATTTATATTCCACAAGAACGGGTTCAATACGATCGCAAAGCACGGTCTAAAACCGTTCCTTATGTTTATACACACTGGGTTTCAGCACTCGACAATCTGTCACGTGTACGTGAATATGAGGTTTATCTGGAGCGTCATGGGGTGGGTAATATCATTCCAAGTTTTGAGCTGATGCGGACAGCACGCGATTGGGCCAAATGCGGCCGCTCACAATACATGATTCCAAGTCGTGAATTATGGGCTAATCAGATACCGACTTTACGAGTATTTAAATATCTGGTCGCAGCCAATGTACTGACAGATTTTGAAGTGACTTCAGTTTATCGCGACCTACCTTTAAACCGGTGTGCAGGTGGCGCCAATTCCTCCCGACATCTGTTTAACTCAGCGATTGATTTCAGAATCGGACCGGAATATCCGCAAGCCCAAGACTATACTTATATTGAAAATACCAAATTTAAATTGTGTCAATTCTGGAACCAGCATGGTCAAAGCCTGAATATGGGCTTGGGATTATATGCCTCCGGCCAGATTCATATTGATACTCAGGGTTATCGCACTTGGGGTCCTGATCTGACCCGCAACTCTTCAATGTGTAATTACTAATACATTACTTCTGCTATACAAGGCATAGTAGTGGCTTTGTATAGTGCAAAAATCATACAATTATTGAACAATAAATTGCGCTATGCCGCGAAAAGTTTAAAATGCACCCATCGCAACAAAGGTGCTCATACTATGCAACAAATGTGGACAGATATTGACGGCTACATTGATTCACATTTAATCCCTGAAGATCCGATCCTGACCCAGACGCTTGAAAATACCGCCGCACATGGCTTCCCAGACCATCTTGCAGTTGCACCTAATCAAGGCATGCTCCTGCAAATGCTGATTCAGATGAACAAGTGCAAACGGGTATTAGAATTGGGAACTTTTGCTGCTTATAGCACCATGTGGCTGGCGCGTGCCCTGCCTAAAGATGGGTATATCCTGACCATTGAAGGACGAGATACTCATGCCGCTATGGGCCAGGAAAATATTGACCGTGCCCAGCTTAAACCAACAGTCGAGCTTAAGTGTGGCCGTGCGGCAGATGTCCTGAGGGCATTACCTGAAGATACTGAAGCCTTTGACTTTATTTTTATTGATGCCGATAAACAAAGTTATCCTGAATATCTGGAACTCAGCTTAAAGCTGTCACGTTCCGGTACTATCATCTTTCTGGACAATGTAATTCGTGCCGGCGAGATTATTAATCCGGAGAATAAAAAGCCCAGTATCGAAGGTATTCGGGAAATGTTCCAAGCCATGGAAAATCATCCAAAAATTCTGTCTTGTACCGCTTTACAGACAGTAGGCAGTAAAGGACATGATGGTTTTGCACTCGCGATTGTGAAATAAAAGCTTACGCACAAAAATCAACCGACAATATATTTTATATAAATAACATGGTTTTATAAAATATAACCACAGAGTTATCCACAATTTATGAGGATAACTCTGGTTATTTTTAAATCAATCTGTAACAAATAATCTGGCGATTAAATTCTGCCTTATGTTTACCCTCTTGCTTACTTGACGACCAGTAAAGGCACTTTTGAATTACGGAAAATTGTGGTGGCAATACTTCCCAGGAAAAACTGATGAATTTTGCTATGACTAAATGCGCCCAGTACAATCAGCTGGATGCCCTGCTCTTGCTGATAGGACAAAATATTTTCAGCCACCTCTCCATAACGGTATTTAGGAATCACTTCGAGTCCAGCCTGCGTTAAATATTGCAGAGGTTCATTCAGAACCTCCACATGATCCCCAATATATAATAAATGGCACTCTAGCTGACGTAACAAATCACTTTCTGCAACCCGTTTCATCATTTTAAGGCAGGTTGGAGAGTATTCATAAGCAAAGATAAAACGTGTAGGTGGCTTGAATTGCTCTCCTACCGTCATGACCGTACAATTGGCGCCACGGATAAAGTTTTCCACGTTGGTGCCCACGGGTTTGTTTTTTTCGGCAGAACGTTCTCCAATTAATCCGATCACGGCAATATCATCAGGTCGTAAAATCTGAAAGCTCTGTTCCAGAAAATCCCCTTTTTCCTGAATATGGGTAGTCGGAATGCTATATTCCTTAAAAATACGGTCAGAGATATGCTGAAGTAAATTATTACTATAGTTAAGTGCAATCTCACTTTGTTTTTGTTCTAGCTCCGCCAGTTCTTTAAGCAACATCGCATTACTTTCAAAGCCAATGACCCCACTGATTTCCCCCAGATGATAACTGGCCGGATAATAGTCCACGACCTGTAGCAGCACCAGCTCACGTCCAGTCTTTCTGGCAATCCAGGCGGCAGCATCGGCCAAGGCATTGGTACAGGGTGAGGAATCTATGCAGGCAATGACACGTTTCATGTTTAGCCCCTCTCATTATAATAAAATTTTCTTAGTTATTTTTAACTTAGCATATGTTCTTAACAATGTGCAGCAAAATCTGTATGGCTTAAATTGAAATATGTTAATTTTTATGTGATTAAACTAAGTACTAGATTGATTCTAGGCAGGGTGCTAGCGAATCTCCCTTAATCGCGATAGCGGATCAATTTGGCCGGATTACCTGCCATGATGGCACGCGCTGCAACATCTTTGGTCACCATGCTGTTCATACCTATAATGGCCTGATCTGCAATCTTTACCCCATCTTTGATGCCCACATGAGCGCCTAACCACACATCCCGACCAATTTCAATTCCTCGGGAACGCACGGGCTGCTGATAAATCGGCTGTTCCAGCGCCATTCCATGATCAAAAGCATAAAGGTGACAATATGCAGCTAGACGCACCTGATCATGTAATTTGATACCGACCCGCCCCCCATCCAGAATACAATGATGATTGATTGCTACTTCATTGCCAATCTCTAGTGGACCATGCAAGGTACAATCTGCGGCAATAAAAGTATTATCCCCAATACTGATCTTGCGGCCCGGTTCGGCAAAAATATGTGCCAGCGGAGAAATAAAACAGTTTTTGCCTATTTCGACTGTTTCCATCTCCATGAGATAGGCCTGATATTCCTGCTGCCATTCCTCTGCCCAGCCCCGATGTTTAGGCTTTAGGGAGTAGTACAGCCAAGGCATATAATTCAGACGATGCTTATGCTGTTCACGGTATTTGAGCAGCGGATCTATCTCAGTCATCTGTGTCTTCTTCTATGATCTTCAGTTGTTCACGGCCACGGGTCACATCCTGAAGTTTTAAGGCAAAAGCTTCGATCTGATGCGCCTGAAACAAGGCACTGACCTGCACCCCTTCGGCAATATATTCTTCTTGGTAATCAATACCTTGCTGATTCAACTCATATTGAAAAATAGCCCATTCATTAAACTGGCAAAAGAAACTGGCTTTTTTCTTTTCGATTAGTTCAATTTTTTCTGCCAACAGCAAGCATTGTCCGGCACAGCCACCATAAGCCCGCACCAGTCCACCAGTTCCCAACTTGATTCCACCATACCAGCGATTAACCAGAACCAGTATATTGGTCAGCTCATTGCCTTCAATGGTCGCCAGTATGGGCCGACCTGCGGTCCCTGAAGGCTCACCATCATCATTAAAACGCACCTGATGGCCGATTTTCCAGGCCCAGCATTGATGCGTGGTGGTCGGGTCACGGTAAGTTTCCAAAAAATCCTTCACTTCCTGCTCATTTTCTACAGGAGTTGCAAAAGCCTGAAAGCGGCTTTTTTTAATTTCTTCTTCAAAAGTCACTAGACTGGCAATGGTAAATAGCATAAATTCAGGCTGTTAACACTCAGACTTAAAGTATACCCGCTTTGCACAATGAAATAAAAAAGCCTCTTGATAAAGAGGCTTGATTTTATTCAGCTCATACCCAGCTTAGCGTTCACGCAAGGCTTCCTTGGCTTTGTTAAACGGCTTGATCAGATAATCCAAGATGGTTTTTTCACCCGTACGGATATCCACTGTAGCCACCATCCCCGGCGTAATATTAAATTCCTGTCCGGTCTTATTACTCAGCTTGTCACTATCTGTACGGATATATACCCGGTAATAGAACTGATCCTGTTTGACTTCATCACGCAGAGTATCCGGTGAAATCACCGTCACTTTACCTTTTAGGCCACCATAAATGGAATAGTCATAAGCGGTAATCTTGACCAGTGCTTCCTGATCCGGGCGGATGAAGGCAATATCACGAGGTGAAATACGCGCTTCTACCAAGAGTTTTTCATCCAGCGGGACAATGGTCATCAGCTTGCCATTTTGCGGAATCACGCCGCCCAAAGTCATAACATCAATTTCTTTAACCACACCGCGTACGGGTGACTTGAATACAGTCCGGCTTAAGGTATCTGATTTGCCACGTACAATCTGCTGCTGGGTTTGTACATCGGTATTGGCCTTAGACAACTCTTCCCGCGCCTGCACAAAATACTGGTTACGAATGTCATTCATCTGATTCTGCAAGTCATTGGCTTCGCGTTTTAAGCGCAAAACTTCTACTTCACTGGCAGCGCCTTTGGCCACCAGAGGTTCTGTCATTTCCAGTTCTTGTCGTACCAGCACCAACGCCTGCTTAAGCCCAGCCAGTGAGTCTTCCAGATTGGCACGACGTGACTGATACAGCGCTGTTTCTTCTGCGACCAGTTTTGGATATTTCAATACCTCTTCTGGAAACTCTAAAGCTAGACCACTAACTTCTGCACGTAAACGCGCGGAGGTCGCACGTGATGCAACGAGCAAGGATTCCGACTCACCGACATTCGATTCAAAACGTGTAGGGTCCAGTTGGGCCAGCACCTGCCCCTGCTCGACAATTTCACCTTCCTTGACATTTAACTTGGTGAGAATTCCCCCTTCCAGAGACTGAATGACCTGTTCTTTGGAAGATGGAATCACTTTACCAGTACCGGTCGATACTTCTTCCAGCTTAAACAGCCAAGCCCATGTCAATAGAATTAACAGCCCAATACCGATAATCCAGATAATGACACTAGACTTGGGTAAAGGAGGCTCCTGAAAGCTGGCTTTGGTTGAACGTTTTAATTCTGCTTGTTCGCTCATGTACTTGCTCCAGCTGCCCGTTTTGTTCCAGTTGGTGACTGATTCAAAATCTGGTCACGTGGTCCATCCATCACAATCTTGCCTTCATTGACCACAATAATCCGGTCTACCAACTCCAGAACAGCGCGGCGATGCGTGGCTACAATCATGGTCCGGTGAGTCAGGTAGGTTTTTAAATGATCAATAAGCTGTTTTTCCGACACATCATCCAGAGCCGCAGTCGGTTCATCCATTAATACAATATTGGGCTGACGGATCAATAATCGCGCCAGCATCAGCGCCTGACGCTGGCCACCTGAAAAGCCTACGCCACCTTCCAGAATAATATGATCCAGCCCTTCCTTTTTCTCCTGCACAAATCCCAGAGCACCAGTAATCTGAAGCGCTTCGATAAGCTGCTGATCGGTTGCCAATGGTGCACCAAGCGTCAGGTTTTCACGAATAGAGCCATAGAACAGTTGTGAGTGCTGATTAAGCAAGCCCATATCCCGACGCACGTCTGCCGGATCAATCAGGTTTAAATCGAGTCCATCAAGTTTAACTGTACCTTGTATAGGCACCTGCATTCCCGATAGCAACTGTAACAGGGTTGATTTTCCAGCACCGTTTCGACCAAGAATCGCAATTTTTTCTCCCGGTTTAATTTCCAGTTTTTGAATCATTAAACTCGGTTTTGTATCATCTTCGGTGTATTTAAATACCACATTATTCAGCTCATAATGGCCACTTAAAACCGGACGATGAATCAGGTGAGCATAATCAGGCTGGTCTACCGGCTTTTTCATCAACTCATCCAGCCCGGCTTTTGCAGCTTTCGCCTGCTGTAAACGCCCCAAAACACCTGTTAGTTGTGAAATCGGTGCAAGCATACGTGAAGACAGGATTGAACAGGCCACCAGTGCACCGGTTGTCATTTCGCCTTCCATAACCGCAAAGCACCCCACCAGCACTACAATTGCAAAGGTTAAACCCTGAATTTTTTGAGTCCATGCGGTCATCAAGCCGACAATTTTACGTTGCTGCATGCTGACATCAGCAGAAACTTCGTTCATATGATTCCACTGATTCTGGAAACGGGCTTCTGCACGTAATAGCTTGACATCTTCAATGCCTTGGACGGCCTCTACCAGCAAGGCATTACGGATGGAGGATTCACGCATCCCCAGCTGAGCCAGCTCTGCCAGTTTTTTCTGTGCCAGAATACCCGGCAAAATCATTAAGGGTACAACCAGCAGCATCACCCAGAACAGGTTACCGCCAATGATCCAGAAAATCCCCAGAAACAGGAAGAAGAATGGAAGATCTGCAATTGCGGTCACAGTGGTTGAGGTGACCAGTTCACGTACCCCTTCCAGTTCTCGAATCTGTGAAATAAAAGTACCGGTAGATTTGGAACGCTCACTATTTTTAATTCGGAGCGAATGTCCAAAGACCCGGTCAGAGATTTTCAGGTCTGCGCGTTTTCCAATAATATCGGACAGATAAATCCGGGAGACACGCAAGATAAACTCAAAAATCGCCGCAATGAGTACCCCACTTGCCAGCACCCATAAGGTAGGAACGGACTGGGATGGAATTACCCGGTCATAGACATTCATTGAAAATACGATGGTTGCCAGTGCCAGAATATTGGCAATCAATGAGGCAAACATAACATCGATATAACGCTTCCAGTCATTCAGAACAATGGACCAGAACCAGTTTTTTTCAAAGGGCTTGATATATTCATCAACACGGGCATCAGGTACGGATGATTCGGGACGTAAAATATAAAGATGTTTTACCCCTTCATTCAGCTGCTCGACTTTAAATACCTGAGAAAGACCTTGATCTCCACTCAGTTGAACACTGACATTTCCTGCCGTATCAATCCGCTCAATGACACCCACATCACCGTTCTGAAACTCAACCAGCAAAGGTAAACGCCACGGGTTCAGCAAACTGCTGTCAAAGTTATTTTTACGGACATTTAAACCAATCTGGCGGCTGACGATTTTCAGTATCTCATCGGCATCCTGATGCTGACTCCAATCTAGCTGTAAACGGATCCGCTCTTCAGAAGGCTCGATTCGATAATGTTTTGCAATATTCAAAACCGCTTGGAGCCACGGTTGATAATTTATTATAGTACTCATGGCTGAACTTCAAATCCTTGAATTGAAATATCATTAAGCGCATAAAGATCGCGCGTACGACCAGTGACCTGAATATATTGCACAATCGCAGCATAAATATCATAACGCGCTGCCTCAATCTCTTGAGCCGCACTATGAATCGCCTGCTCGGCATTCAACAGATCCACCACGGTACGCGTACCTAATTTATATTGCTCTTGATAAAGCTCTTTGGTCCGGGCAGTGGTCGAGCGGCGTTTGGCCAAAACATCCATCTGCTTTTGCTTGTTCTCTATCTGTTCACGGATAAGACGGATTTGATCCTGCACATCCAAATAAACGGTATTGACCTGAGCACGTGCTGCTTCTTCGGCAAAACTGGCTGCACGAGCCTGAGAACGCATCGCTCCACCTTGATAAAAGTTACTGCTGGCTTCCAGCATAATAGAATTGTAGAACCCGTCATCTTCATTATTATTCGGGTTTCGCCCATTCACGGCCTGGCTTACACTACCTTTTAAGTTAAAGGTCGGATAGCTGCTTAAGCGTGCCTGATTTTTCTGTAAGCGTGCCACTTCCACACCGGCATTGGCCAAAATCATATTGGGAATCCGGGTGAAATCAGGATCTTGATACAAATGGGCTTGCTGCACAATCTTCTCTGGAATAACCCATTCAACATGAGAAACATCAAATCCCAGCAGATTGCGCAAGCGCTGCTGGTACTGTCTTAACTGGGTTTGCTGAATCAGTAGATTCGACTCTGCTGCTTCAAGATTGGATTGGGCTTGGATAGGGTCAGCCTGACTGCTGATTCCGGCTTGGGCACGTAAATTCGCAATTTCTGCGATCCGCCCAATGCCCTCAATCTGTTGCTGGGCAATCTTGGTAATTTCCTGATAGCGCTTGATATTAATAATGGCATCCGCAACTTCCAGAGCAATCTGATCCAGACTGATAAGTACACGTGCCTGCTCTTCTGTCAGTCTGGCTTCTTCGACACTGACATTGGTTTTAATTTTGCCAAAATCATATACAACTTGAGTAGCATTTAAAGAAATAACCTGCCGCCCACGCTCTCCGGTAGTGAAATCACCTGTCCCTAGCCCCCCGGATATCTGGGGATAATAGGCGGCTTTCGCTACATCAATACTGGCAGCCTGCGCAGATAATTGAGAAACACTTTGGGAAATTTCAGGACGCCTTTGTACCGCTGTATGCACTGCATCAATTAAACCCATTTTTCGGGGCAAAGCTACAGCCATTGGATTGACTACACCCTGTCCTGGCTGCGGGCGTATCACCTGAGGCAGCTCCGCGACCCGGGAGGTATCCATAGAGTATTGACTTAAACTAGACATCTCCACCTTATAGGCAGAAGAGGTAGGCTCAGGAGCAATCAGTTTTCCAAAACTATTTTTTATATTTGAAAAATAGCTGGTTTCTGCATGAACGAGAGAGATTTGCAGAGGAAAAAGGAAAAACATAAATATTCCACTTTTCACGTAAACTTTCCTCTGACTTTTAACGCTGTGTTTTACCCGAAATAACATGATTTCTTATATTTTACATTTTGCAAAGACTATAACAAAGTTTGTTTAAAAAGACTGTGTTCTTTCAAATAAATGCTTAAAAAAATTCCCTCATCATTCTAAGCTGATAATGAGGGAATTTTAAAGAAAATAGTAACGGACTTAAACAGTAAAATCATCACCCAAATAAACTTTTCTCACCGTCTCATTGGCCAGAATTTCATTCGGCGTGCCCTCTGCAATGACAGCACCCTCACTGACAATATAAGCATGCTCACAGATCGCCAGAGTTTCACGTACATTATGATCGGTGATCAGCACCCCAATTCCACGTTCTTTCAAGGTCATGATAATGTCTTTAATATCACCGACAGAAATTGGATCGACCCCTGCAAAAGGTTCATCCAAGAGCATAAATTTCGGATCAGCAGCCAATGCCCGTGCAATTTCAGCACGACGGCGTTCTCCACCGGAAACACTCATCCCTAATGAATCTTTGATATGGGTAATTTTAAAATCTGCCAGCAATTCCTTGAGGCGCTGCTGACGTTGTTCCTTATTCAAATCCTTACGGGTTTCCAGAATTGCCATAATATTTTCAGCGATAGTCAATTTTCTGAAAATAGAGGCTTCCTGTGGCAAATAACCAATCCCTTTACGGGCACGTTCATGCATGGCCAGATCAGATAAATCCAGATCATCCAGATGAATTTCACCCTTATCCATGCGCACCAGCCCGACTACCATATAGAAACTGGTGGTTTTTCCGGCACCATTAGGACCCAAAAGCCCTACAATCTGACCACTTTCCATGCTGAAAGAAACATCTTTAACTACCCAGCGTTTGCTATAGTTTTTTGCCAGATGCTTGATGCATAAAGTCTGAACCTGCTGCACTTGCTCCATTAATCACGTGCTCCCGGGAAGGACTGACTCGCAGATGGCGGAATCACAATCTCTACACGACCTGAAGATGAACCGGTTTTGTTCGGTGTACCGATGGCCTCAATATCCCCTTTGTTCATACTGTATTTAAGGATATTACCGCGAATGCTGGCACCATCCTGCTGCAGATAAGCATTGCCTGACAGGGTAATAATACCGGTTTCAGCATTATAAACAATTTTTTGTGCTTGCCCTTTCGCCAGACCTTTCGCCGCGTCTATTTTTTGCTGGAACCGAGCCGGACTACCTGTTGCAGTAATAACACTGATCTGCTTTTTACTGTTCAGATTGGCCACAATTGAGTTGGCCTGCAACCTCATAGTGCCCTGCTCGATAATGACATTCCCGGAATAAGTGGTTACCCCTGTACGCTCATTAAAGGTTGCACGGTCTGCCAGCAGGGTAATTGCCTGATTACGGTCAGATGGCAAAGCGAAAGCCGTCACCGAACAGCATCCGGCTATCGTCACGAGCGCCATGCGCTTCAGGAAAGTGCTCATTATTTTAACTCTACGAATTTGGTTCATACTTTCCTCGAATATTAAAGAACTCGTATTGACCATCATTAAGATCGGCTTTAAGCCCCTGACTCACAAACTCGGCTTGGGGAGAATCCACCAGAACGGTTTTGTCGGTTTCAATTTCACGTGTTTTCGGAAAACCTGTCAGCTCATCCGTACGAAAGCGGATTCTTCCATTGTTCAGGATTTTGGTCGCGATCACGCCATCTGAAAGTACCACTTTTGTATTGTCATCATAACCATTTCCCACCTTGGCAATAAAAGTGGCCTCTACTTTGCCATCTTTATAGGTGGAAGCTAGCAGATTTTTCAGATGCGAACTTCGTTGCTGTAGGTTTTGCTCAAGCTCATCGACTTGTGCACGAACTGACAGCATGCCATTTCCATCAGTTTGGGTTAAGTTAATATCCTTGGCAGAATAAGTCATGCTGCGGGCAGAATCTGTCTGCAGCTTGTTGCCTTTTCCACTGTAATAGTAATAACCACCACTTATTGCGGCAATAATGACAGCCGTAAGGTATAAAAATCTAGTATCCATAAGCGGTGTACTTAATCCAAATCGTATGAATTATTAATAAGGTGCACGCATATATTTTTCAAGTAACTCTTGGTATACGCCTTTAGAGGTCAGCAGCATATCGCAAATTTCACGCACTGCGCCGCGCCCGCCCATGGCCTGAGTCACCAGATCGGCACGACGGCGAACTTCCACATGACCATTCGGTACTGTCACCTTCATGCCAGCAATGGCAAATGCAGACAGGTCTGGCCAGTCATCCCCCATATACAGGCAATCTTCTACCGCAATCTCCAGTTGTGCACAAGCCTCACTCAAAGCCAGGCCTTTGTCTTCACGACCCTGATAGACCAGATCGACTCCCAGATCTGACATACGCTTTTCAACGATATTACTTTTACGTCCAGTGATGATAATCACTTTGATGCCAGCCTGCTGAACCAGTTTCATCCCCAAGCCATCGCGAATATCAAAAGATTTGATTTCATCGCCTGTATTGGTCAACGTGACAAAACCGTCGCTTAAAATACCATCTACATCTAGCACCAATGCTTTAATATGACGTGCCTGCTCTAGTAATACATAAGATGCCATCGATTAATTTACCCCAGCCTGAATCAGGTCATGCATACTGATCACACCAATCACCTTATTGGTCTCATCCACCACTACAAATTGGTTTATTTTACGCTCGTTCATACGTTCCAAGGCTTCGACTGCACGTGCTTCCTGAGAAATCGTCCATGGATTTTGAATCATCACGTCCTGCACCAGAAGATTAACATCAAAACCTTGCTGTTTATCAATCAGGCGGCGCAAGTCACCATCGGTAAAAATTCCGAGCAAACGCTCCTGCTCATCCACAATTGTGGTCAAACCTAAACGCTTATCAGAAATTTCATAAAGCACTTTATTCATCGGGGTATTAGGTGCGACCTTCGGCAAATCTTCCCCCGTATGCATCAAATGCTTTACATGCAGCAGCAAGCGCTTACCAAGCGCACCTGCAGGATGTGATCGTGCAAAGTCATCTGAGGTGAACCCGCGAGCATCCAGCAAGGCCACTGCCAGAGCATCCCCCAGTGCCAAAGTGGCAGTCGTTGAAGATGTCGGTGCCAGGCCCAGTGGACAAGCTTCCTGAATATCGCCCAAAGTCAGGGCAACATCAGCATTTTGTGGCATCGGGCCGCGATCATCACCACTAATGGTAATTAAAGGTACACCAAGGTGCTTGATCAAAGGCATCAGCATCATGATTTCATCACTTTTGCCTGAATTAGAAATGGCAATCAGCACATCTCCTTCGACCAGCATTCCCAAGTCACCATGCCCCGCTTCACCTGGATGCATGAAAAAAGACGGCGTACCTGTGGAAGCAAAGGTGGCTGCCATTTTACGGCCAATATGACCAGATTTCCCCATCCCGGTGATGACCAGACGCCCTTTGCATCGCAGGATAATTTCACATGCCCGACTAAAACGGCCATCAATCTGCCTAGCTAAAATCTGTAACGCATTTTCTTCAATGCGTAATGTTTCAAGTGCAACCTTCTGGAAATCGAATAAGTTCGCTGTTTTTTCTTGATTCAAAGCCTGTTTACCTACACTAAGGACAGAGAAAAACTTTCGTGAGATACGAATAATTTTCGCAATTTTATCATATCTATGCGAATCGCAGTTTTGAAAATAGTGTGCTTTTAATAAAACTTAAACAGAATGCCTTTAAATTCTTCATTCGCCCCGAATCTAGAGCTATACAGTTCTCTTTTCCTGATCAGTTTTTTATAGTTTTTTAGCAAGCAATAAAAAACCCCTAATCTTTCGATCAGGGTTTTTAAAATTTTGGAGCGGGAAACGAGACTCGAACTCGCGACCCCAACCTTGGCAAGGTTGTGCTCTACCAACTGAGCTATTCCCGCAATATGGAAATGAATTATAGAGAGTTTCTTACAACTGTCAACTCTCCATGCAATCAAGTGTCGAATTAATCAGCACGACGCCATACTGTTCCTTGACGGGTATCTTCCAAAACCACCCCTTGGTCCAGTAAGGACTGACGAATTTCATCGGCACGGGCAAAGTTTTTGTCTTTTTTGGCGTCTTGGCGCTGCTGAATCAGATCTTCGATCTGTTCTTCAGTTAGCCCCAAAGCATCCTGCCCAATATCAGATTTTAAAAACTCATCGACATTGTGCTGTACCAGCCCCAGAATATTGGTTAGGTGGCTTAAAGTAGCATATAGAATAGCAGCCTGTTCAGCCTTGTCCTCTTTAACCGCACGATTCAGTTCTTTATTGATTTCAAACAGGACTGCAATTGCCTCTGCCGTATTAAAGTCATCACGCATGGCGGCATTGAAGCGCTCCACCAGGGTTTCATCCAAGTTGCCTACTCGCTTGTCACCATAAACAGCCTGATACGCCTTAAATGAATGATAGAAACGTGACAACGCAGTTTTAGCTTCCTTCAGTGCCACATCAGAGAAGTTCACCGGACTACGGTAGTGTGAAGACACAATGAAATAGCGAATCACTTCCGGATGAAACTTTTCCATGACATCACGAATGGTAAAGAAGTTACCCAGCGACTTCGACATTTTTTCGCCATCGACATTGATAAAGCCCACATGCATCCAGTAATTCACATACTGTTCACCTGTGGAGGCTTCTGATTGCGCAATTTCATTTTCATGATGCGGGAACATCAGGTCCGAACCACCGCCATGAATATCAAAGTGGTTACCCAGGCAGCAGGTCGACATAGCAGAGCATTCAATATGCCAGCCCGGACGGCCATTACCCCATGGAGAAGCCCAAGCCGGCTCATTCTCCTTGGCATGTTTCCAGAGCACAAAGTCAAAAGGATGTTTTTTTTCAACTTCGACATCTACACGTTCCGAAGCACCTGCCTGCATGTCGTCCAGTTTACGCCCCGAAAGACGGCCATACTTTTCAAACTTTTCTACCTGAAAATATACATCACCATTTGCTGCCGGATAGGCGGTTCCCTTCTCAACCAGATTGCCAATCATGCTTTGCATCTGGTCGATGTATTCCGTAGCACGAGGCGCCTCATCTGGTTCCAAGCACCCCAAGTTGGCTGCATCTTCATTCATGGCTTGAATAAAGCGATCTGTCAGTGCCGTGATGCTTTCGCCATTTTCATTAGCACGCTTGATAATCTTGTCATCAATATCGGTGATGTTACGTACATATTTTACGTTCCAGCCCTGACTACGCAGGAAACGAATAATATAGTCGAATGCAACCATGACCCGAGCATGTCCAATATGACAGTAATCATAAACTGTCATACCACACACATACATGTCGATATGCCCTGCTTTGCGTGGAACAAATTCAACTTTTTTACGTTGCTCTGAGTTATATAGAACAAATGGTTGCATAGGTCTTCTAAAGTACGTTTACAAATGATCACTCATCTTAACCTAAGCATTATTTTTCACAAAGTTTTAAGAATCATTTTTATAGCTTCCTTGAAAACAATTTCTACATGAAATTAGAGCCTCAGCCCCGTCTTTCTAGTTGCCAAATGAAAATGAATAAAATAATGGCTTTGCAATAACCATCCACTGATCAATGTGAATGGTTTTCCTGCCCTTCATGTGACTCATGTTGATGCGACAGGTGATGATGCTGTTCGGGCAGACAATGCTCATCTTCAATTTGTAGGGTCATCTCGGTAATATGATGCGCATGCTTCAACATCTCAAATGCTTGCTGATGTAGTTTTTTATAATCAACCTCTGGCGCAACCAGATGAACCGTTAACATAACTTTCTTAGAAGTAATGGCCCAGACTTTTAACTGGTGAATCTCTTTCACGCCTTCCAGTGACAACAGGTCATTACGCAGCTTTTCAATATCAATTTCATCTGGCACACCTTCCAGCAGGATATTGATACTTTGTTTCAGCAAAACCCAGGTGCGTGGCATCACCCAAAAGCCAATCAGGACGGCAATCAGCGTATCAACCCACATCCACCCGCTAAAATAGATCATGATGGCCCCGATAATGACGCCGACTGAGCCTATCGCATCACTTAGCACTTCCAGATAGGCCCCTTTAATATTTAAGCTTTCCTGACTACTAGAAACCAGAATTTTCATTGAAATCAGATTGATGATCAGGCCAAGTACCGCAACCGCCAACATGCCCACACTTTGAATTTCAGGAGGATGACTAAAACGCTGATAGGCCTCAAACAGGATATAAAGCGCCACCACAAAAAGCATGAGCGCATTAAACAGAGCAGCCAGAATTTCAAATCGCTGATAACCAAATGTACGTTTATCATCTGCCGGTTTTTGGCCAATTTTAATCGCCGCCAGTGCAATGGCCAGTGCAGCTGCATCAGTAAACATATGGGCAGCATCAGAGAGCAATGCCAGACTTTGGGTCATGAAACCTGCTATGACCTCTACAATTAAAAAGGTCGTGGTCAGAAGCAATGCCAAGGACAGTTTTTTAGCATTTTTAGCACTGACTTCTACATGACTGTGATCATGTTGATGTGAGCCTCCCATACAATGCTCCTTCTATTTTTAATATTACCTTTGATTTTAAGCTGTTTTTTCGCTGCTTATTTTCAATACTACGTTGGAACTACTGATATTTAAACTCTTTTTTGTATAGTCAGGTTCATATAAAAATACACAGATCACATAATTGAGATACAACTCCCATCAGGAATGTCTATCCTCGGTCACTTAAATCTCCACCCAGTTTTTATAGTCTACCTATAACAGCCATATCTATCTGCATAACCCAGCCTTAATAAAAAATAGCTTAGGCACCTAACTTTGCATTTTCCTGAATCCAGGACTGAACCGAACTACGCTGGAAATTACGTTGGATATAGGCCTGAATTTTTTCAGGCAGTTCAACCTGACAACTAAGTAAGCGGTGTAGCATAAAGGCCAGATCAAAGTCGGCAATGGACCAGTGTTCAGTTAACCAAAACTCCTCTCCTAATACAGTGTCTGTGACTGCCAATAAACGCTGAATATCCTGCATGGCCTCGGCTGAAAAAATAGCAGGTACTTGAGGTGGCACAAAAATTGAATCTGAAGGCATTGCCTGCCGGATTGAGATAAAGTCGGTTTTTACCAAGGCCTGAACTGCGCGGCACTTTGCTCTGGCTTTAATTTCATCAGGATAAAGTGCGGGATACTCCGGGAATGGAAAGGTATTTTCCACATACTCCGTAATGGCCCAGGATTCAAATAAATGGAAATCGTTAACCACCAAACAGGGAATTTTGCCAGTTGGACAAATTCTGCGATAAGCCAGAGAGTGTTGTTCCTGCTGATCCAGATCAATCACTTTTTCCTGAAAATGAAGTCCTTTTTCTGTCAAAGCCACATACACTGACATGGCATAAGGGCTGATACGTTTTTTATCAATATAAAGGCAGATGTTTGGCATTTTTCTTCTTCAACTCTTTTTCTCTATTATCGTTACTCTACCGCTTTTCCCGCTAAAAAGGAAAATACGGCGGCACCATGATACTAAGCTGTTTTCATGTTTAATATCAGGCTAGCTTGAGAACAGAAGCTCTTTCTAGCACACCCAGCCTTTGAGTTAAAAAGACTTCTATTTTTATGCAAAATGACGTTAAATCAATATTTCCTTTTTCAATCTCACCATTATGCTGAACCTGGACCATTTACCCGATACTGTATATGCAATTCAACATCTGGCTTTTGAGGATTTAGGTGCCTGGGAGGATGTCTTTTATCAATTAGGACTACGGGTACGCTATTTTGAAGCCGGTGTAGATGACTTGCGTCAAGCGTATGAGCACTCAGGTCTGACTGTTATTTTAGGTGGCCCGATTGGGGTTTATGACACAGAAGACTATCCTTTCTTACATCAGGAAATAGACTTACTTAAAGTTCGTTTGAAAAAGAATCTCCCTACTTTAGGTATCTGTCTAGGTGCTCAATTGATTGCTCATGCACTCGGTGCTCGAGTCTATGCAGGACCGTATAAAGAAATCGGCTGGTCTCAACTCAGACTTTCCTGTATTAAAAACAATCCCTTAGAAGATTTAGAAAATATTAATGTACTGCACTGGCATGGTGACAGCTTTGATTTACCTGAACAGGCAATATTGCTGGCTAGCTCCAAACATTACCCAAATCAAGCCTTTCGTGTGGGTTCAAATATCCTGGCGCTACAATTTCATGCTGAAGTGGCCAGTGACAGTCTGGAAAAATGGCTGATTGGCCATAGCTCTGAATTGCGTCAGGCAAAGATTAATATTCCGGAATTAAGAACTGCCAGTCTACAGTTTGCTCCTATACTTGAGGCAACTTCACAGACTGTATTAAGCAAATTTCTGGCGCAATTAAATATGACCTCCAAGCCAGCGGCATTTTAGACCAAGACCTGACTCTTACCTGTAGAGATTTTATGGGCGCATGATTTGGGATTGCTATGATTCATTTTTCGCCCTGATCACTAGGGCCAAAGCTTTCTCTGTGACACCAAGTGCCATCCGGTACTCTAGACAACAGACTTTATGTGCAGCCTTAGGTATTTTACTGGTATTCTGGGTGTCAGTCTGTGCGCTCAGTTGCCATTTTCTATTTCATAAAATTATCTGGTTACAACAGGTTTTAATAATCTTTGGCGGATTCTATCTGTTTTATCTGGGCAGTCTGATGTTGAGGTCAAGTTTAAAGCTTCCCTTCCCAGACCAGAAAGCAAGGGTGCAATCTCCAACCATCAACTTTCATACTTGAAACTGTGTCTTCAAGGCTTTTGCACCAATATGGCGCCCCCAAAGCCCTGATTGACTTCAACAGTATTTTTCTTGGGTAATTCGCCCTCCAGCAACTTAGCCGAACAATCTTCTCTTTTGGTTCAGATCTTTGTAGAGAACTTATTCTGGTTTATAACTGTAGCCATTATTTTTTCGATACTAAAAATGAACCTCTATGATCAAAAATCTGTTCATAGATTGATAGAAAGGGAGAGTTTTCATCAACTACAGCTGCCTGATTCAGCAACAAAAAAAGCACTCCAGAAGAGTGCTTTTTGATAAGTTTATGGCTACAAACTTATTTTTTGGCTGGCTGAGCAGGAATGCTTGCTTCGGTGGTAATCTGTACCGTCACTTTATCACCGACATTAGGGGTATAAGCCCCTACACCAAATGCTGAACGATCAAAAGAAGTCGTCGCATTAAAACCAATTGCAGGCACTTTAGCCATTGGGTGTTCAGCCTGTTTATTCAATACTGCATCCAGTACCACTGGCTTGGTAATTCCCTTAATGGTTAAATCACCGGTAATCTTGAAGTTCTTTTTATCCTTCGTTTCTACTTTGGTACTTTTAAATGTAATGTTTGGGTATTTAGCCGCATCAAAGAAATCAGCCTTCAGTATATGCTCATCCAGTGCTTTTACGTTGGTATTAATACTCGACACTGGAATGGTAACATTGACCGATGACTTTTCTGGCTTCGCATTATCAACCACGATCTTACCCTGAATATCAGAGAAATTGGCTGATGGTGTAGAGAAACCAAAATGGCTCCAGCTAAATACTGTCGCTGTATGTGTCGGGTCAATCGTATAAGTCAATGGTTTTGCAAAACTAAAAGTTGCAACGGATGCAACGGCCAACCCTAAAGTTAATGTTTTCAAATTCATGTGGTTATCTCTCATCTGAATAAGCTTCAGTTTATAGAATATTAAAATGATTACATCCCTAAAGATAAAACGTTTTGTTGCAACCATGAAACAATGAAATTGTAAATTCTCATGTAAAGCTAGGCATTTAGGCCATACGATATTGGATAAATCCGGTTTTTTGGGCCACTTTGTCATACAGGACTTGTGCCTGATGATTACTTTCCTGCGTTAGCCAATAGATCCGATCACAATTACGCTGTTGTGCCACCTGATATACATGCTCAATCAGTTTGCGCGCCACACCCTGTCCCCGATAATCCGGATGAGTAAATAGATCTTGCACATAAGCATAAGGCCGCATGGTCCAGCTACTTTCATGCTCAACCACATGCACCAACCCTACGACCTTTTGATCAATGAGTGCAGCAAAACCGTACATATTGTCCTGTTCAGGGCTGGTCAGTTTTGACCAGGTGTTGGAACTCACCTCTTCTGATATTTCGGTTTGATAAAACTTTTGATAGCCTTTCCACAATACAAGCCACTCTTGTTGTGGAACTTTCATCATGTCTTTAATAGTAATTTCTGTCACACTTAAAACGGCCCCGTAAGTTTCTATATTATTAAAAAATCATGGAATATTCTTAGTGTTTAAATTTATACCATAACAAACACCGTTCTTTTAAAAGAATATTGATGACGATCTCTGAGGATTTGAATCAGCACCTCTATAAAACAAGTTGAACTATATTTTTGTTGATCAACAAAAAACGCCCCGAATCCGGAGCGTTTTTCTACAGCCTATTTAAAGATTAAGCAGTGATTTCTTTTACCGCCGCAACCACAGCTTCAGTGGTGATACCAAAGTACTGGAATAAATCTTTTGCAGGTGCAGATTCACCATATGTGGTCATGCCAATTACGCGACCATCAAGACCTACAAATTTCCACCAGTAATCTACATGCGCCGCTTCAACTGCAACACGTGCACGGATATGGGCCGGCAAGACTGCTTCGCGATAAGCCGCTTCCTGCTTCATGAATTCTTCTGCACATGGCATAGAGACGACACGCACACCTTCTAGCTGAGCATAAGCTTCCATCGCCAGGCTTACTTCAGAACCTGTTGCAATGATGATCGCTTTTAACTCGCCTTTTTCTTCAGCCAGTACATAACCGCCTTTTGCCACGTCAGCAATTTGAGCATCTGTACGGTTCTGGAATGGCAGGTTTTGACGAGAGAAGATCAACGCCGTCGGACCTTCAGCACGCATCAAAGCAGATTTCCAGGAAATCGCTGCTTCAACCGTATCACATGGACGCCATGTATTCAGGTTTGGTGTAGCACGTAAAGACGCAATTTGCTCGATTGGCTGATGCGTAGGACCATCTTCACCCAGACCGATTGAGTCATGCGTATAGACATGGATCACACGCTGTTTCATCAGAGCAGACATACGCACCGCATTACGTGCATATTCCATAAACATCAGGAAGGTGGCTACATAAGGAATGAAACCACCGTGTAGTGCTACACCATTGGCAATTGCAGTCATACCAAACTCACGTACGCCATAGTGTACGTAGTTACCTGCCGGATTGTCCTGTACGCCTTGTGCACCTTTCCATAGGGTCAGGTTAGAGCCCGCTAGGTCAGCCGAACCACCAAGAACCTCCGGTAAAGAAGGGACCAGCGCTTGCAGGGTGTTTTGACTGGCTTTACGTGTTGCAATGGTTTCGGCTTTGGCATTTACATCTGCAATATAGGCATCTGCTTTGGCGACGAAATCAGCTGGTAGCTCACCAGAAAGACGGCGTTTTAATTCAGCTGCTTCAGCTGGGTATTTTGCCGTATAAGCGGCAAAAGTTTCATTCCAGGCTGCTTCTGATTCAGCACCTTTGGCTTTCGCATCCCAAGCTGCATACACATCTTCAGGAATCACAAATGCTTCGTCAGTCCAACCTAGCGCTTCACGAGTCAATACGATTTCGTCATGACCGAGTGGTGCACCATGACTGTCTTCTTTACCCTGTTTGTTTGGTGAACCCAAACCAATCACGGTTTTACAGATAATAATGGTTGGTTTGTTCGCTTCTGCTTTTGCTTCAACAGTTGCCTGACGGATCGCATCTGCATCGTGACCATCAACTTTTAGTACTTGCCAGCCATAAGCCAGGAAGCGCTGTTCTGTATCGTCAGAGAACCAGCCTTCTACTTCACCATCAATCGAGATGCCATTGTCATCATAGTAAGCAATCAGTTTACCCAGACCTAAAGTACCTGCCAATGAACAGACTTCATGTGAAACGCCTTCCATTAAGCAGCCATCGCCCAGGAAGCAGTAAGTGTAGTGATCGACAACCTTGATGTCGTCTTTGTTGAATTGTGCTGCTAAGGTTTTTTCTGCCAGCGCAAAACCAACAGCATTGGCAATACCTTGACCCAATGGACCAGTGGTCGTTTCAATCCCGGGCGCATAGCCCAGCTCAGGGTGACCCGGAGTTTTCGAATGAAGCTGACGGAATGCTTTCAGATCTTCAATTGAAAGATCATAGCCCGTTAAATGAAGAAGTGCGTATTGAAGCATAGAACCATGACCATTCGACAATACAAAACGGTCACGGTTAGCCCAATTCGGGTTAGCTGGGTTATGGTTCAGGAATTCGCGCCAGACCACATCAGCGATGTCTGCCATCCCCATTGGAGCACCTGGATGTCCTGAGTTTGCTTTTTGCACAGCATCCATTGCCAATACACGAATTGCGTTTGCAATACGACGTTCATTAAGCGGGGTTGTCATAAATCAGAGTCCAAAATAATTCAGAAATAGGAAATGATGAAAAGACTTTCAAAACTGTGTTCTATTGTCTTAAAAAAACAGCGAGGGGTAAAGACTCCCCTACAATATTTATCAATTTATTGATCTTGTATTTTTTTATCGGGTGAATATTCTGCACTTTTTAGAGAAAAGCCTTTCATTCCAGACCATCAAATCCTGACAACCGATCAAAAATAAAGTTTTCAAATCACTTCCATATATTTTAAATCTGTTTCATAGAGAGAGCTTTTAAGAAAAAATGATCTTTTTGTTCAGCAAAATATCTGATTTTAACCAGAGTAAGGCATGTACTATTTTTTAGATTTAAAATGTCAATCTAAGGTATATTTTAAACACCCCTTATCTAGTTTTTATAATTCAGTACGTCCATATATAAGTCTTGACGTAAATATCGCTAAAGTGAACTTTGGCCCAAGCCAGATATTTATTGCCCAATACAATCTTTAGGTAAATAGCGTTGACTGATATTGCTGGAAAAGCAGTTGCCACTATAGACCTCAAAAGCAATCGACTTTCCGCGAATGGCGCCATTGATTCCATCCTGACGTAATTGAAATTCAATCCGGCAAGCAGCATTAATCACAACTTTTTCAATATACCGGCTTCCATTTCCAATCTGGCGCCCCGCATCACAATGCTCATTTGAGGCAATAAACTGGGTTCGATAAGCACCTGACAACTGAAATACTTCGGCCAACTGGGTCCGAACAATATAGCCCTGATAGCTCATCACGGCTACAGTAGTCAGAATAGCAACCATCGTGAGCACCATCATCATTTCAATCAAACTAAAAGCCTTTTGGTACATCTCTTGCTCTCCCCATAGCGTCCTAAACAAGTCATATAAAAAAGTTGGTTACCCCGACTGGCGACTAGTGAAGAATTGGAGCTAATATGCAGAATAAACTAACCCTGCCACAAGACAGCTTATCGAACATGATGAAGGCGCTAATTTTTTTATTAATATAACAATCACTCTCTTAGTATTTATCCGGTATGAAGGTGATGATTTTTCTGGACTACCTGTTTTTAAAATTTATTCAAAAATATCACCAGTTAATTTTATTATTCTGCTGAATAGAGTCAGTATTTTTTATACTGGATTGCTGAAGGAGAGCAAATCAAACAGCCATATCAGTTTTTTTAATTCCAATAATCAAATAAAAACACAATAATTTGAAACATTTTTAGACAATTTTGTCGTCTTATGCTAGTTCTAAAACGCAAGTCGATGTAACATACCGGGTCTTTAAAATTAACTGTGATAGGACTATGCGCGAGTACGCTGTATTTACTTCGGAATCTGTAAGCGAAGGCCATCCAGATAAAATGGCTGACCAAATCAGTGATGCTATTTTGGATGCAATCTTAAAAGAAGACCCATATGCACGGGTTGCTTGTGAAACGCTTGTAAAAACGGGTGCGGTGATACTTGCTGGTGAAATCACAACAACTGCTAATATCGATTTTGAAGCAGTTGTACGCCATACCGTAAACGGTATTGGTTATCACCATTCTGATCTGGGTTTTGATGGCTCAACGTGTGCAGTCATTAACATGATTGGTAAACAGTCTCCTGAAATTGCTCAGGGTGTAGACCGCCAGAAACCGGAAGATCAAGGTGCCGGTGACCAGGGCCTCATGTTTGGTTATGCCAGCCGTGAAACTGATGTGTTAATGCCAGCGCCAATTTCTTACGCACATCGTCTAATGGAAAAACAGGCAGAATTGCGTCGTAGTGGTGCGCTGCCATGGTTACGTCCGGATGCAAAAAGCCAGGTGACTTTTGCCTATGAAAATGGCGTACCTGTACGTCTGGATGCAGTGGTACTGTCTACCCAGCACGATCCAGAAATTACACAATCGAACTTAAAAGAAGCTGTAATTGAAGAAATCGTAAAAAAAATCATTCCAGCTGATATGTTCCATGCGGATACCAAGTTCCATATCAACCCGACCGGCATGTTTGTAATCGGTGGTCCTGTGGGTGACTGCGGTTTAACTGGCCGTAAAATCATTGTAGATACTTATGGTGGTATGGCGCGTCATGGTGGTGGTGCTTTCTCGGGTAAAGATCCATCCAAAGTTGACCGTTCTGCAGCTTATGCCGGCCGTTATGTTGCTAAAAATATTGTAGCTGCCGGTCTTGCAGATAAATGTGAAATTCAGGTGTCTTATGCAATTGGTGTTGCGGAGCCAACTTCGATTTCTATCAATACCTTTAACACTGCCAAAGTGTCAGAAGAATTGATCATTGCGCTGGTACGTGAGCACTTTGACTTACGCCCATATGGCATTACTCATATGTTAAACCTGATCCAGCCGATGTATAAGCAGACTGCTGCTTATGGTCACTTTGGCCGTGAAGGTTCTGATACTGCATTTACCTGGGAAAAAACCGACAAGGTCGAAGCATTGAAAGCCTCTGCCGGTCTTTAATTCCCCAGACCCGAAAAGCCCGTATAATTACGGGCTTTTTTATTGCAGATTTTATATTTCATACAGAGTGGGTAGATGTAGCACCCTCCTATACGTCATCATTCAACCTATTGTGCCTATTTTTCTTTAGCTTTATTTTCACTCCACTGAATATTTAAAAACAGGCCGCTCAAAATCCTTGACTCACTACAAATGCAGTAAAAAACGTTATAAGCCTTTATAAAAGTTACATTTGCTCAACAAATCATGATCTTTTCTGTAGCACAAAACCCTACCAACAGTCGTTAAACTGAATGCCATTCATACAACAACAAAGGATATTATTTGATGAATAAGTTACTTATTGCTTTAGGTCTGGTGGCAACTGTATCTCTTGTAGGCTGTGCGAAACAAGACGCCCCTGAAACAGGTGCGACCACAGGTGAACATCTGGAAAATGCAGCGACCCAAGCTGGTCATGATATGGAAGATGCAAGTCATGAAGCTGCTGTAGAAACTGAAAGAGCCATGGATAATGCTGCCGAAAATACAGCACAGGCAGCTGATGAGGCAGCCGCCGCTGCATCTCGTGCCGCAGATGCTACAGCTGAAGCAGCTAAAAATGCGACTGCTGCGACTGCTGCTGCAGTTGAAGAAGGCGCAGGTAATGTGCGTGAAAAAGCTGAAAACTAAGATCAGTTATTATGTTAAAAAGCCTGCAAAATGCAGGCTTTTTTATCGTGATTTTTATTGAATTTTTTTAAAAAACAATGCATTGTATCCAAGTTCCGACTAGTTAGAGCTTATACCTATGATTCATTCCCAGCATCATGAAAAACATTATATTAGCCGCACGGGCTGGTTAAGAGCGAGCGTATTGGGTGCAAATGACGGTATTATTTCAGTCACCAGTCTGATTATGGGAATGGCAGCTAGCGGTGCGTCTACGCAGACACTTCTGATCACCTGTATTGCGGGACTGATTTCAGGTGCTTCCTCCATGGCGGCCGGAGAGTATATTTCTGTTAAATCCCAGCAAGATATTGAAACAGCCGACCTGCATATGGAACATCGTGAATTACTTAAAAATCCGGCAGCAGAGCTTGGAGAACTTAGTCAGATTTATATTCAACGTGGCTTAACACCCGAACTTGCCCGGGAGGTTGCATTGCAGCTGACTCAACATAATGCCTTGCAAGCTCATGCACGTGATGAAATCGGGATTATGGAACATACGACAGCCAGACCTATACAGGCAGCCGCATCATCGGCACTGGCTTTCTCTCTGGGTGCCTTACTCCCCACCTTCTCGATTTTGCTCAGCCCGGCACAGTGGGTTGAGTCTGTGGTGGGGTTTGTAGGCCTGTTTTCTCTAGCTTTATTAGGCGCCCTCGCCAGTTACTTTTCTGGCACATCCATGTTGAAAGGCAGCTTAAGGGTACTCCTGTGGGGAGTAGCAGCGATGTTATTTTCCAGCTGGATCGGTTCGCTGTTTAATCTCAACACGATATAAATCAGCTAACCCAATAAATCATATCAATTATAAGACTGAGCAACTGCTCTTTAAATGACTGAACTGATCTCAGTTGAGGGGAGAAGTCGCGTAGAATATAACGGTTTAATCTCTAAAGCTTTATCTCCCATGTCAGTTATTGCTGCATCCTCCCAGCGATCGAATCTTTCGGTCTGGGTGGCTTTTATCTTGCTTATTGTCGGTACGATTGGTGCCTATCAAGTCGTCGGTCTTAACCAGGCTTTGCTTTTTCTCATCGGCGGCGCACTGGGAATGACCCTGTATCATGCCTCCTTTGGTTTTACTTCAAGCTGGCGCGTCTTTATTAAAGAGCGCCGTGGCCGCGGCCTGCGTGCACAAATGATTATGCTGGGCTTGGCAGTTCTCTTGTTTTTCCCTGCATTGGGAGCTGGTGAACTGTTTGGTAATCCGGTTAAAGGCAACATCAATCCAATCTCGATGTCCGTGATGATTGGTGCATTTATTTTCGGTATTGGCATGCAGCTCGGCGGTGGTTGTGCTTCAGGTACACTCTATACTGTCGGTAGTGGCAGTGCACGTATGCTGGTTACGCTATTTTTCTTCTGCACAGGCTCATTGATTGCCACTTCACATCTGGACTGGTGGTTTAACCTGCCTCATTTGGCACCGATTTCCGTGGTAGAAAGTTTTGGGGTGATCCCGGCACTTGTTTTAAGCTTTATCATTTTCGGCCTGATTGCTGCTGCAACGGTGTATTTTGAAAAGAAACGCCATGGCAGTCTGGAAGCGGAACCTGTCAGCGAACATCAAGGCTGGAAACGTTTTCTGCGCGGGCCTTGGCCTTTAATATGGGGGGGTATTATTTTAACCCTGCTCAACTTTGCCACGCTTGCTTTGGCAGGTCGTCCATGGGGAGTCACCTCTGCTCTTGCTGTTTGGGCAGCAAAAGTCGCCAGTCTTGCAGGGATGGAGGTTAGTGCCTGGGATTACTGGCAGCAACCGGGCAATGCCAAAGCTTTGGCTCAATCGCTCTGGTTTGATATTACCTCGATGATGAACTTTGGCATTATGCTGGGTGCCTTGCTGGCAGCTAGTCTGGCAGGTAAGTTTGCGCCGAATTTTAAGATCCCACGCCGCTCCCTGCTGGCTGCTGTGCTCGGTGGATTACTTCTGGGTTATGGTGCGCGTTTGGCTTATGGTTGCAATATCGGTGCTTATTTTAGCGGGATCGCCTCTGGCAGTGTCCATGGCTGGTTATGGCTGGTCTTTGCCTTTCTGGGCAATATCCTTGGTGTTAAATTCCGTCCGATTTTCGTCCCCGGTGAAAAGCCGAAAACTGAAAAATTAACAGGCTGCTAAACCATAAAGCCCATCTACTAGAGATGGGCTTTTGTATTCAGCGCCTAAACTGATAAAGCTGCTTTTAAATTACAACCATAATTCATGGTCTGCTGGACCTGACGATAGGTGGTATAACGATCCAGAATAAAACTGTAGAACTGATCAGAATCAGAGAAGTTCTTTTTCAGATCTTCCTCTTTGGCATTCGGCAATTGAATAGTGTGGACCAGATCCAGATTATAGTGGCCCAAACGATACATTTCGGCAAAGTAAGCATTCATCATATCGCAATAAGCCAGCTTGCTGGATTTCAATGCTGTCCGGCTCACCGGATGCTGATTCAAGGTTTGCAGATTATTGACATCCAGTGGAAGCTGGTGAGAAAAAGCTATGCTTTCTACTTTTTTAAACTGCTGGAAATCCTGCGCCAGCTGGGCATTGAGCGTATTAAAGCGTTGTTGCAGCTCTGCAGCAGTTTTCACCTGATATTGCACCGGATTAACCCTATCTTCAGGTTGCTGCTCTGCCGTACAAGCGGTTAATCCCACCACAAGGGCCAATGACATTAGCCTTGCCTTCATAATGACCTTCTCAGTTTCATGCTAGATAAGCCTATTATGGCAGACCCCTATTAGGTTTAAAGTATTTTTCTCACTCATCTCGCCACCAATTAGGCCACACTTGGGTAAAAGTTGATGATAACTACTTTGTTTATTGCACTTGGAAATAGACTCTCTTTTTCATAAGCCTTCATGCTGAGCACAATGTAATCAGCCTGTTACTAAAGAGCTTATATTTCATAATAAAATAACCAATATTATTTGCTTAATTCTGTTGCCAGAGGCAAAGTAATAAAAATAACAAGGAGCAAATCTATGTCTTTATTAGAGAAACTGGGAATACGACATCCTATTTTTTTAGCACCTATGGCTGGGGTTTCAACGCCTGAACTTGCTGCTGAAGTGTCTAACCAGGGAGGCTTGGGTTCACTGGGTCTCGGAGCCAGCAGTGTTGAGTCTGCTCGTGCACAGATTTTAAAGACTCAAGAGCTGACAGATTGCCCTTTTCAGGTCAATTTTTTCTGCCATGACAGTGAAGAACTTGATGACAGCATCGCCCAAGCATGGATTGCGCAGTTTAAAGATAAATTTGCAGAATACGGCGCCAATGCTCCTACCCAGCTCAAATGTATCTATCCCAGCTTTAAAGACAATGATGATTTTCTGAATTTGGTTCTGGACACCAAGCCCAGTGCGGTAAGTTTTCATTTCGGGATTCCGCATCCACACCAGATTCAGGCCTTAAAAGAAGCTAGGATTGTAACTATGGTATCGGCCACCAACTTTGCCGAAGCCAAAGCAATTGAAGCTGCAGGAATTAATATTATTATTGCCCAAGGCATTGAAGCGGGAGGACATCGTGGAATTTTTTGCACAAAATTTGATGCCTCTGTCAAAACCTCTAATTTAGTCAAACTGATCAAACAGCACTTTTCTCTGCCTGTTGTTGCAGCGGGCGGTATTATGGATGGCCAGCAGGCACGCCAAATGATGGAACTGGGTGCAGAAGCCGTTCAGCTTGGCACTGCCTTTGTACAATGCAAGTCCTCGAATGCCAGTGATGCTTATCGCAGAGCTTTATTGTCTAAGCCGCTTACTCAGGTAAGTGCCAGCATTTCTGGTCGTCCTGCTCGTGGGATTATCAACCACTGGCATATTGAAGTAGATACTCCTGAGCGCCTGGATGTACCGGCCTATCCTTATACCTATGATCTGGCCAAGCAACTATACGCAGCGGCTGCCCAACATGGCGATCACGGTTATGGGGCTTTCTGGGCAGGCTCAAATGTGGCACAGATCCGTGAAATAGAAGCCTCAGATCTGGTGAATCAGCTAGTTCTGGAAATGAGACATAGTTCATAACACAGTCAGAGTTTAAAAAAGCCTCTTATAAAAAGAGGCTTTTTTATTTGCAGAATGTTCACCTGCTATTTAACGCGTCATACGATCCCAGGCATCCTTAACTGCGAACTTGGCTTCTTCCCAGTTTAAACGGGTATTGCCTTTGACCTGTTCCCACTTCGTACGCAGTTCCGGTTCAGCATGAGAAAATTCAGTCTGGCGATCATAGCGTGAACGGTTCTCATAACCGACCTGATAGGCACCCCGATAATCACGGTCATAGTCCAAGTCGCTATACATATTACGGGTTTCACTATAATAGGGGCGATTATGGTACTCATCTCTCCAGTAGTTATCTTCCTGAATTAGATCACTTGGCTGCCGATAGTTATCAGCCTCTCGTAAATTTTCGGGATGCTGGTAATTATCTGCCTGATTTGGATGATCGGGTGTTGCGATATCATTACCTGCAATACCGCCTACAATACCCCCTACTATACCGCCAACGACTGCACCAGGAGGACCACCCACAGCACCAAATGCGGCACCTACAGCAGCTCCGCCTAAAGTACCGGCACCAGTAGCCACCAGATGATCTTCACCTTCATTCATATCTGGAACACGATGACTCTCTTTAGGAGGTGTATTTAAATCTGGACGTGCGCTTGCATCTGTAGCATCAATATCTAAGGCTTCACTGCGTTCTTCTGGTAATTCTGTTGAAGTTTTATGGCTGAATTCTGTCACTGGACGATTAGTATTAGTCATTATGAATCTCCCTTGATCATGAGAATGAACAAGACTGAAACTACATCTTGCCATGCTAGAGACCCATCTTAGAGAAGGTTCACGTAAACAGTGTCCAAGTCCTGTCCAGTTTAGGTGAATATAATATGCAGCTATGTTTAAGTCAGAATAAAATGTAACGGGAACACTTAAAAGCTTCGACTCAAGATAAAAAAGGTACTGTTTTCACTACAGCACCTTTCCTTAATTCATTAGCGATTAATCTGATTTATTTGGTTTCCAGCAGGTTAACTTGATCGACCTGCACATCACTCATAATCTGACCATACTCAAGTAAACGATCAAAATAATCTTCCACTACTTTATATTGATCAGCAGTGTTCTCCACCTGATACATACTTTGCCGGAATTCATTGCTCGAATGCAGCCCCTTGGTGTACCAGGCAATATGTTTACGCGAAATACGGCAACCGGAGTATTCACCATAGAATTCATAAAGTTCAGACAAGTGCCCAAGCAAAACCTGTTTAACTTCATGAATACTTGGCGCAGCCAGATATTCTCCGGTTTTCAGATAATGATCAATTTCACGAAAAATCCAAGGTCTACCTTGAGCAGCCCGGCCGATCATAATGGCATCGGCACCCGTATAGTCGAGCACATATTTGGCTTTTTCAGGACTGTCGATATCACCATTGGCAATCACAGGAATAGTCAATATTTCTTTCACATTTTTAATAAGCGAATACCGTGCCGTATTCAGGTACATATCTTCCCGGGTACGGCCATGCAAGGCCAATGCTGCAATACCTGCTTCTTCAGCACGCTTGGCGACACGTAGAATATTTTCCTGGCCATTCAGAAAGCCCAGACGGGTTTTGAGCGTCACAGGCACATCTACGGCCGCGGCCACAGTGTCCAGAATTCGGGCCACCAGATCTTCATCTTGCAGCAAGGCAGAGCCTGCCAGTTTATTGCAGACTTTTTTGGCTGGACAACCCATATTGATATCAACTATTTGCGCCCCATTGGCGACCTGATAGCGTGCAGCTTCTGCCAGATCCTGCGGGTCCGAACCTGCAATCTGTGCTGAAATGGGTGCCAGCTCACCATCAAAATTTGCACGATACAAACTCTTTTTACTCATGCGCAGGGTTTTATCCGAGGTCATCATTTCACTGACGGCATGGCCTGCACCAAAGTACTTGCATAAAGTCCTGAAGGGACGGTCAGTTACGCCCGCCATCGGGGCAACAATCAAATTATTTGACAGTTGATATGGACCAATATACATATAAAATCATCACTTTTTTGATGAGCATAGTATACTGCATCTGCTTTGTTCACTCATCTTTTCAATTGATTTACGGCATCATGAACAAAAAACCTGCTCTTTCTTTTTCTATTAAGTCCCTGTCTTTGCTTACACTATCTGTAGGTTTGCTGGGCTGCGGTAATGGTTCCTGGTGGTCTAAAGATCATGAACCCACCCTTGAGGTTGAACATATTCGTAAAGCCATTCCAGCCCGGGTCAATGACCGCGAGTCTTGGGCCAAGGATATTTATGACATTACCGAGCAGCTCGGCATTCCTCAAACCAAAGAGAATATCTGTACTATTGTAGCTGTGGTAGATCAGGAATCTAACTTTGTTGCCGATCCTGTGGTTCCAGGTTTGGGCGAAAAAGCCGTGAAGGAAGTGCAGGATCGCCTAGAAGAAAAATTCAAGGATAAACTGGGCGAATCGATTGGTGGAACAGTGGCGGGTTATTTTCAGGATGTACTAAGAAACCATCCGGATCCAAAAGATAATTATCTAAGTCAAATGCGCCGGGTGAAAACCGAACGTGAACTTGATGAACTGTATCGTGAAATTTTTGACTACATGGCCAAGTATTATCGTGTCAGTGCCTTGACGGGTGCCGCCAAACTGTTCGGTCAAAATATTGGTGAGAAGTTGAATCCGATCACCACCTTGGGTTCCATGCAGGTTCATATTAGTTATGCCAAAGAATATAAGCGTCAGGGAGGAAATATTGCAGCGTTGCGCAGCGACTTATACACCCAATACGGCGGCTTATATTATGGTATTCATCGGCTGATGATGTATCCGACAAACTATGACAAACCGATTTACCGTTTTGCAGATTATAATTCAGGTAAATATTCTAGTCGAAATGCAGCCTTCCAGAAGATGCTCAATAGCCTGACCGAGACTAAGCTCAGCCTAGATGGGGATTTATTACTTTATAATAAAGATGGTGGCATACGTGCACAGAAGAGCCAGTCAGAACGTGAGCTCATCCATGTTTTCGCAAAAAATAATTTTGTTATTACTGAACGCCAGATTCGGGCCGACTTAAAGAAAGAAAAAGAAGAAAGCTTTGAAAACACCATGACCTATCGAGGCGTCAGTAAACTTTACCAAGAGAAAACAGGTAAAACCCCATTTTATGCCATAATGCCGGAAGTGGTAATTTCTGGTCCGAAGCTCAGCCGGGATTATAATACCAACTGGTTTGCCACTCGTGTCGATGGTCGATATCAAACATGCATACGCAAAGTCAAAAATCTCAAACTCTAGCCTTATTCGATTTTGATGGCACCCTGTATCCTGATGACAGTTTTACCGGGTTCATCTTCCATGCATTGTCGAAAAGGCATATTCTGAAACGCGGTATTCGTATTTTGCCGTGGATTCAGGCCTATTATCTCAAGCTCTATCCTGCTCATGCGATGCGCCCTAAAATTTATGCCAGCATGTTCAAAAATAGTAATGCTATCGATATTCAGCAATTGGCTCAGGATTATGCCGAACAGCTAGTTTTTAAATTAAATCCCAAGTTGTTCGAGCAATTGAGAATGCATCAACGGCTCGGCCATCAGGTGGTTCTGGTGTCAGCCTCCATAGATCTATACTTGAAGCCGATTTGTGACTATCTGAAAATCGACCTGATTTGTAGCGAAACTGACATTCAAAATGACTATTTAACAGGCATGTACCGTACTGCGGACTGTAGTAAAGAACAAAAGAAAATCAGGGTAATGAAAAAATATCCCCTTGAAAACTTTACTGAAATTTATGCTTATGGAAATAGTGAAGAAGATGAAGAAATGCTAAGTTTGGCAGATTATGCTTATATGGAAGGACAAGATCAAAATCTTCCGGTACTACAGCCGCATAATCCTGAATCTATCCTTCGTTTGAATTATTAAGCGCTTAGCTGAGCATTAAAAGCACAACCCCTCATTCTTTTAATCCTACCTGTCTCAGGATTTTTCAATCCGAGTCTCTTTCCTAAAAGGGGATTCTATTTTGTGGTGATCTGTTAATTGATCTACATGATTGCTTAAATCAGTTGAAGAATATAAAGCTATTTAGACTTCCTGTGTTGATTTCCGGAATAATGACTGATCAAATCCATGGAGCTTTACAGCGCAATGTCATTACAATGTCATTACATATTTCATAAAATACTTAATTTTATTGAGCTTAAAAGCTTTAAAATCCTGGAATACTTGCCCCATTCATCAGCTTCGAGATTTGTGAAGTTTGCCATATTGCTTTAATATTCGATTGAATAATACACTTTATACCGGCATGCAAAACGACACTCAACTCTCCCTGAAAGAATATCTGTCTATGGTACAGGAAGTGGTTAAACTCACTTTCGATCAGCCGGTGTGGGTGACCGCCGAGATTCGTAACTTGAATATAAAAGCGGGTCATTACTATCTGGAACTGGCAGAAAAAGAAGCTGAAACAGATCGGGTCATTGCCAGCTGTCGTGCCACAATCTGGAAATTTAGTGCCCAAAAAATTGTCACCCAATTTGAACGGCACAGCGGAATTGAGCTCAGCTGTGATTTAAAAGTTCTGCTCAAGGTCAAGGCCAGTTTTGACCCACAATACGGCTTTTCTTTAAATATTGTAGGGATTGACCCTAGCTATACTTTAGGTGACATTGCCCGACGTTATCAACAGATCGTAGAAAAGCTGACTGTTGAGAAACTGATTGATCGTAATAAAAAACTGCCGGCCCCTTTTGATCTGAACCGGATTCTGGTAATCGCCCCTGAAAATGCTGCTGGTTTGGGTGACTTCAAGAAAGATGCAGATGCATTGCAGCGTGCACAGGTTTGTCAGTTTATTTATCACAGCGCCACTTTTCAGGGAAATACGGCTCCGCAAAGTATTATGCAAAGTCTGGCCCAAGCACTTAGACAATGGGCACAAACTTTTAGCCAAGCACCCGATCTGATCGTTATCATTCGAGGGGGTGGTTCAGTGAATGATCTGGCTTATTTAAATGACTATGAGCTGGCTGCCCTGCTGTGTAAACGCTCAGTCCCGATTTGGGTAGGCATTGGACATGAAAAAGACCGGACGATTCTGGATGAAATCGCGCATCGTTCCTTTGATACACCGAGTAAGGTTATTGCAGGTATCCGTAATCATATCGTGGAGCTCACCCAGGCACTGATGCAAAATCTGCAACAGATTCAGCGTCTTTCCCAGCAACAGATTCAGGCCTATCAAAACCAGAATGATCAATATCTCAAGCTGATACAAAATCTGGCCAGCCATCAACTCAGTTATGCCGTGCAGCTAGTGGAACAGCTTAAATCTGATACCTCGCATCTAGCTCAACAACATACTCAACTCATCAGCCAACAGCTGGATGCTCTGATGCGGGAAACTTTATTACAAAATCCGCGTCATGTTCTCGCTAAAGGCTATGCCATCGTACGCCAGCAAGATCAGGTGGTTCGCTCAGTCCGTCAACTAGATGTGCAACAACCCGTTCAAGTGGAATTACACGATGGTATTTTCTCCGTACAACTTACACAGGTAAATTCTCATGAGTCATGACACTTTAAGCTTTCAGGAAGGCTATAACATCCTGAAAAAAAATGCTGAATTGCTTGAATCTCAGCAAGAGCCAGATATCGACAACCTGATGAAAATTGTAGAAGAATCGATGAACGCTTATAAAGCATGCAAGGCACGTGTTGAAGCCGTACAAACGGCGTTGAACGATACTTTTAAGGAGTAATTCCAAAGAATGAGAAATAGCATTCACTCAGATCTTTCCATATGACTTAGGCTATTTTTCATTCATTTAAACTTCAGGCCATGAGCAATAGCTTTGTAAACTGTTTAGATAGCTTGAGTTTAAGTTTTCTGTAAGCTGATCTAAGCCTCATGATCTGTACTCCTCAAATATCTAACTTTTATCATCAGCCCTCACCCAGAGGGCTTTTTAAAGTTGAATTAGCTATTTTTGCTCTTTCAGTGGATTCTCCGGTTCTGCATTCGGTTTTTTCTTGGGCTCTGTATTTTTATAAGACTCCTGCTTTCCTTTATCATCATTAGATTCTTTTTGCGGACTGGATTTTTGGTCTGTCTGGTTAGTCATAGCTATTCCTTTGTAATTTATGGTCGAGGGGAATAAACATGATAGTAGGTGTTCAGACTCAAGAATATTGGCGTTGCGTATTAACTTTTTAAAAACAAAGCCCTCATTAAAAAGAGTGTGTTCCTATCGTGAAATGCATCAGCTCTGAGCATATAGGTTTTTAATTTGATGGCTTTATTTAATTATATTTTATACAGAATGAAAAACTGCCGCAGCTTGGAGACATTGAATGGAAATTAAGCAACAAAAACTTACTATCAGGCCCTACAAATCACCTAAACCTTTCTTTTCAACGAGTTATGGTAGCTTGACCCAGAATTATTTTAGTCAGGATAGGATATTGACTGTTGGAGATTTATGAGAGGTGGTTGACTAAATGCTGTTCAGCATATACTTTGTATATACATTTTATTTATTAGCTTTGGTGGGGAAACATGATATGACTGAGTTACCCCAAAAAACCAAGCTTAATAAAAAAGATGGTCAGCTCTTAATTCGCATCAATACAGCTGAGCGTGATGAGTTCATTCACTTATGTGATAGCCTGGATACAAGCGCAGCTAGAGAGTTAAGAAAATTCATCCGTAGTTTTATTAAAAAAAATCAGTCAGCGGATACATCAACAGAGGAGCAACATTGTGGCTAAGCAAGTAAAATCCCTGAAGCAAAAAATTAAAGCTCGCCTTAAGAAAATATCTAAACACAAAGACAAGTTAGCTAAATTGAAAAAGAAGCTGAAAAGTCAAAAGTAATCTCGCGAATTAAACCTTGATTATTAAAAAAGTCCTCAACCCGAGGGCTTTTTTTAACTCTTATATTCATACACTTGCTTCACAGCTGACGCCAGAAAAGCATTTGCAGTCCAGTCTTTGATCGGGAGGATTACCAACTTACTAGAGATCAAAGCTTCACGGCATTTTATAGCCTTCTCCTTGCTAAAAGTTATTTTAAAATGATGAGGCTTAGCAATACTACTCGCTATGTCAAAGCTGAAGGAGCTGTGCGCAGGATACACAGCAAGATAACAACCCGACGCATACTTCGGTCACGCAGGTTGTTGATAGGCCAGATATAATCGGTAAATCTGAGAGTGGCTTAAACTAAAAAACCAATCAGATCCCAGACAAGACAGATAGTTTATCCTTTTTCAGTCAATGCAATAGCATCAACATTCGTCTTGTTGAGTTGCATTTCAGGCCTAAGTTACTAATTTGACACTTGCATTTTAAGCCTGAAACTACTCAATAGTCTACACAGTTATCTCCTGTGTAGACTGAATGAATAACAAATTAAATAACAGTAACTTATATTAACATATATTGTCTCTAAATCAGAAACGCCAGTTCTGAGAACATTGTTTTGCATTTAATCTAATTGGATGTAAATAACAGTAAATCATTGTTTTTAAATATATTGTGTATATGCAACACTTCGCACTAGCAACCACCAACAGTCTACAAATATAACTCAACAGTCTACAAATCAGTCTACATTTTTTAATGGCTGTGTTTAGGTATAATTCAGGATTAATTTTTACCCAGGCTATAATAATGAAAACATGGACCTACTTTTATATAGAGTACACAATAAAAAATGGTGAGCCTTTTTATAAAGAAATCGGCTGGTCGCTTGGACTGAAAAATAAGTATGTTGTTTTGAGTAGAGTGAGGAGCTAACTAATTACTGGGGTCTCTCAATTCACGCACTGTACGCATACAGTAACGTGAACTTTTGTTGAGATTGAATGAGCTGTGCAGCCTGAGAGCAGGAGGCACAGCATTAAAACTTTAATTGCGCTTTTCATAATCAATCAGCACTTTGGCCACAGCTTTTGCAGCAACCCAATACCGCGCCTGAAATGCTGTCAACTCTGCATCATTCGAGATAAATCCAAGCTCTACGATCAAACCGCCAGCATTGATATAACCAAGGCTTCCCCGGGCAGATTTAGATTGATCAATCCAGCCATTATCACCGCGTAACCGGCTGCCTAGTGCATCGGCTACGGCTTTCGATAAATCTTGTGCGAGCTTTTTATCTTTCGGTAATGCAATCGTTTCAACGCCATTAGCCTGCTTGGAAGCTGCTGCATTCATATGAAATTCAACTGCAACGCTTGATCCCTTAATCAACTTAATAGCTGAAGAAAGCGGATCATTTCGAGATCCAGTGCCATCAGTTTTAACCTGCAACCCAGCTTCGCGTAAATAGTGAGTCACTGCATTTCGGAAATTGACGACCAGATCCGCTTCTTTGATTTTGCCGTTTACTGCGCCTGGATCGGTATTGCTGTGGCCAGCTGTGATTGTTGCGAAGCCTAAAGGTTGTTCTAAGTTGGGCTGGGCTTTTTTACGGCCAATCAGAACAGCCAGGAACATCAAACCTAAAGATGCAATTGTTTGATATGGCTCAGGCAATACATTGGCGTTATAAACTTCTTGTAGTACCAAATGTACGCAGGATAAAAAAAGCGCCATATAGGCGCCATATTTTACTGAGTCAAATTTCCATACACTTTCATTGATTAATTTCATGCCTTTTCCCCAATATTGCATTCATGATTTAATTGCTTCATGCGTAATGTGTGCTCTGCTTTTTCGCGTTTATCTCGCTGCCACGAGAAATATGCATTCACAAGTAAACCTGCGATTGCAATTCCCACACCAATCCAGCCCAGCCAATTGATGCCGGCAATAAAGCTTGCAAAGCTTGTAGCACCACCCCCAAAACTCACTTTTGAGCCTATAGCTGCTGCTGATGATTCTGTGATTGCTACTGTTGTTTCGGACACAATTCCCCCTAAATTTTGGCAATAAAAAAGCACCCGGTTGGGTGCGATTGGTATTTTTTACTTAAACTTCAATTTCTGAATGCTGACCAGTAGGTGCTGGTCTTAAAATTACCTGGTTTGCAATAAAAACTCGGACACCCAAGTTATAAGCAGTACCGGATGTGCATAATACTGGACCGGATCCTCCATCAATCTGAACCCTATACTCTGGATGCTTAACCGAGGTGATGGTACCTATATATTCTGCATGGGTCGGATTAAGCAGCTTACGCAGTTCAAATAAAGGATTAGTCACGACTGATACGCTCCACGGTAATGGTTTCATTCACCTTTTCATGCGAAAAACTTCCACTCACCCCATCAATCACGCCCCACCACTGGCCATTAAAGGCAATTGTTTTACCAGGTAGCATCTCGCCAATTTCCTGACTGACCGGGAGATCCGAGAAAGTGTGCAACTCCTGAATATTGGCTTTGACCAGTTCATTTTTGCCGAAACTCGCACCCGATACCACATTAAACAATGGACCAGTGACCGCCTCTAACGGTATATCACCCGAAGTACCGCGCTGCTGTACTTTCAGACTTTCACCACTTCGACTATTCACTACAGTGATGGCATTAAAGTCAGCAATGTATTCATCGTTCTTCTTGATGTTTTGCTGCATCACCAGACTTTCAGATAGCAGAATGTCATAATCATCCACGGTCATCGTATCCCAGTAGCCTTTCTGGTACCGGGGTAAAATAGTCAGTGTATTACATGCTTTCTGGCTATAGATAAAGCCACCTGCTGCATCAACGACCTGTTTGATTGCATCAATGGGTGCAAGTTCTGCATAACTCAGGCTCTCCACCGCTACGATCCAGCCCAGTTCATCAATCAGCTTCCAGTCCAGGTTGGTACCGCTATTTGCTCGATCCAATTCTGCTTGAACCAGCTGTACAGAGGTTCGTTCATTATCCTGGATGAATGAACGTGAAGCTGCGTATTTATCCGAGTTCAAGGCAGTGATACTTCTCCCTGGATAAGTGTAAAGAACACTGGCAAAGCGTCGGCTCTCCTCCGGATCTTCCAGCAGAATATGATGTTCAAAACCATTGATCATGACTTTAAGGACCACCGGCTGCCCATCAATAGGCTGTAGCTTGTCTTTTTCAGTATGAGCTACGGTAATTGAGTAAGTCCAGCACCATTGCGACCGGCTGGTGCTATAGGTACCATCCATGACTTTAATCTTCTCGCCGGTATCCAGTCGCTCGGCTATTAGTGTATTCACGATATACCACCAGTTCCTTTTCGGCAGTGCTGGAATACAGTCATCTGCACCAAAATTTAAAACAACATCATGTGAATCAACGTCATGACATAAGCAGATAAAATTTAGATCTGTGCTGCCTTCATATTTAGGTATTGCAGGCTTTGGCCATGGCAAAACCGGATGCTTGCGGTAGTGAATCGCTTTGGCTTGATCCCAGGGCAAATCTGACCTGGTGACAATCTCAAGCCCTTTATCCCACTCAAATGAAAAACGATGCTCAAATACTTGGGCCACTTCATGTGAACAGGTCAAAGTCTTACGTTTGCGGATCATCTCCTGCCAGACGCTTTCACGGTTGTGACGCAGCTTGATAGTTTCTTCATGCAAGTATCGCTGATGAATAAAGCGTTTATCACCTTCTTCCCAAACCATATACGCATCCGAACTTAAGCCGGTTGCTTGCTCATGTATGGATCTAATCGCCCGGGTTAATGACCCTGCCTGCTCATACTGAATATTTGTCTGATTAGAAATCACCAAGCCCTGGTCATAAAAAAGAGCCTCATTTGAGACTCTTAAAATTGGCTTGGCCCATGGTACTTCTGTGGTACTTAAGGCTGCTATCGCTTTCTGATAGCGCATATCCAAACCATAAGACACCCCGACCAGATGGTTGATATCGAATAATGCTTGGAATTGGGCATTAAATCCAGTTTGAATGACCGCATCCACTGCACAATACTGATCAATTCTGACTGCAAATAATTCAGTTATAAAGCCGGTTTGCAGCTGTACATCTAGCTGAGCCAACTGACCTGTAGCCGCACTGAACTCCGCATTAAAACCGGTATTGATCCGTGCATCCAGTAGATCATTGCTGTAGCTGACTGCCTTAATTTCCGCAACCAATGCTGTACTGAAAACCGCATCCAGAGAGGCAAGATTTTGACTCTCACTACCGAAGTTAAGATCGGTAGAGCCTGTGACTGGATCTTTAAAGTTAAGGTTTACCTGGTGGCCATCGGGTGGAATATAGTTCGACACATGTCCACCTCATTTATGTTGATGGTCGTAGAATCAGTGAGTTCATCATGAGAGTGCTACCCAGCACCAGATCAGGATTGGCCAATGTGATATCGGATCCAACTGCAAAGTCAGCAACTGCTTTCCCTTCACCGTTAAATAGACGTGCCCAAACTGCGGTACCTGATTTTATAACTGTCGCTGCATCCGTCTGATTTAGTTCTATATGATCGGTATGTACCTGTTTGATTGAGGGATTAGGCAGCGTCAATGTAACCAGTCTGGCTTTATTATTTGGATCTATACTGACGTTTACAGGCTTTTCATCATCATAAAAAACGAAGGTAGCATTTGCGCTACCTTGATCTAAAAAGTTTGCCAGTGCCTGAAGTTGGGCCAGTCCAGCAGCTAAAGAGGTTTGGATCATTTTGGCACCACATTGTCTTGAATGACTGCGTTGAATTGATTGGTCGAGTCGATAGCCATAACGATAAACTTTATACCTGCAGGCAAACCACGAAATCCATAATTTCCATTAGATGCACTATGAGCTATAGAAACTAGAGCGCCTGTAGATCGTTCATACAACCTCACCGGTCTTGATAATGGAATGCCAACTTGTGAAATAGTCCCTTTTATTTCTTTGCCGTGGTCATACTGCATAATAGATAAAGACCTATTGATACTCGCCTTTAGCGAACTTAGCCTCATGGCATATCTCCAATCTTAAATACAATCTGGCCGCGTGATGCGCTATAAACTGCAACCTTTTTTGCAATAAATAGCTCGTCACCATCTATAAATACTTGCATTTCTGGATACGGCTCTTGCTGTAAAGGCCATCGTAAATTTTTACATTGTCCTCGCATAACACTTGGTGTTTCACTTGTTTCGAGTAATGCTACTGGGCTTAAGATTAGATTGTGTACAGAAACATAATTGCTAGCACCAGGGTAAAAATTCCCTGTATTGAAAAACCCAATTGTTCCTGCATTTGCATGAGTATTTGATTGATTGTATTTTCTTTGAATAAGCGTATTTGCAGACTGATTGGCTAGTCCGGTTTGTGTTCCAGGGGTTGAGCTATTACCTGCCGGAAAATTGTATATGGTTGCTGATAATAAGGTATTGGATACATCGTTTTGGATTAAGCTGTCAAATTTTCCAAAACCATATAAAAGTCCATATTCATTGTTTGACACAGTGTCTGCCGCTACTGATGGGACAATATAAAAACAATCTCCATCCCCCACTAGTAACCATTTGCGATTTCCATTTACAGGCACTGTCGAATCGTTGTTTCCGCTTGTTGCAGTTGCTGCAAATGCTCTCGCATAATACCATTTTGCCCAGCCGTTCGTGGCTGTGGTACCTGAGCCGACACCCACCCAATTTTTATCAGGATTCACCGCATCAAATGGAGCTTGAACACCAAGCATGGTATCAATGTCTGTCATATCTTCAACAATACCGACTTTCGCATACTTCGCATAATTGGCTGTATAAGCAGGATCAAGCTCATCAACAACACGCAGGAATGGACGGCTAGATAAAAGTAAATTTTTAGAACGATATGCTGCTTTGCCACCGCCAGTTGGATTACTACTTGAGAAAGGCTTTTCCCAGCCCAAGGGTGGTAATGATGCTGTGATTGTACCTGTTGCAGTCGTTGTACTTGGCGCTGCCGCAAGTTCAAACGTAACACTTTGTGCATTCGGCACAGTTAAAATTCGATGCTCACCATTAAATTCCGGTTGGCTGGCACCTGCAATTTTAATCACTTGGTACTGCATTAAATTATGTGCTGAGCTGAATAATGCAGTGACTGTAGTGCCTGATGCTGTAAGGGATGACATTGTGCCAATATTGATACCATTGACCAGACAAGCATCTAGCACATTAATCATCGAGCCATAAGCATTTTGCAGTTGTGGTGCATTGTTATTGGTATACACATAAAACTTGATATCTGTACTTGCAACCATTTTTATATCCATAAAAAAGACCGCATAAAGCGGCCATATTTGATTTAAATTTTAAACAAAGCGGTCAATATCGCCGCGTAGCATGATCTGGAACTGGTCTGACAATACTGCTGGCTCTGACTGTTTTACTGTACGAATCACCCAGACCGGAAAGTTTGCTGCCACGGTATTGAAGCGCAAGACGTTACCATTGGCCCAACCTGCGCCCCAGCCTTCCTTTTTGATGATGAAATACGGAACACCAGTGACCGGATTGATCGGTGCGTAGTCTGCATTGGTGGTACCAGTACCAATCTGGCCAGAGTATTCACCAATGCATCGAAACGATTGCGCATCGGTAAAGATTAATGCCCAACGCTCCTGAATCGCACCTTTATTGGTGATCTGAAGTGGATAAAGTGAATCATTGTAGTTCGCTAAAATGCTTGAACTTGGCTCATCTACCCAGGCATTACTCCACGAACCCTGCACAAACTTACGGGTATATCGGGCCTGCATATCACCAATGACTAAAGCAGATCCCACAATGGTATCCGCCGCATCATAGTTATGCGTTAATGGCTTGGTGAATGTTAGCTGGCCGTTGATCTGTACATCACGGATCAGGCCCATGTCTTGATAACGGTATTTCACTGTTAGAGGTGCAACCAGATTGCCCAGTACGAAGTCACCACCCAGCGTCACGCGGCCATAGTCATAATCAACCGTATACAAATCGAAAGCTACTTTCGTTCCGTTAGCATCTTCAAGTTCGGCCCATGAAATGCGCTGATCATTTAGATTGTATGTGATTCCTGCAATCGCATCGGGCAGTTTCTGGGCTTTGCTTGAGCTGACAATACTAATACCACCAACACGGAAAATAGGCACCCGGCCATCGATCGGCAAGCGTGTAGCAGACAGACCTAGAATTTCAGAATCTAGCGGAATGTAGGTGTAAGCCACTGCGTTATAGCGTACGGATGAAGCATCCACCCAGACCGGGACATTGATATATCGTCCATCTAAGTCATCATATTCAAGCAACGGATCGTACCAGTCGTTGGCTTCAATCTCTGCACGGTTGGCTTCAGTGATTCTGGTTTTGGTATAAAAGTAAATGGTGACAAAACCATTTTCCCAATTGACCTGACCATGCGCCCGACTGGTTTCGATCACCCCATTTTCATCAGCGGTCAGTGTCAGCTGGCCATATTCAAGGGTTCCCACCACCACAGTTAAGGATTGTGGTCGGATCGGCATGATTGGCGTTCTAAAGCTGATCTTGTTGACCGGCAACAGGTCGGTGGTGGTGGTTAAGGATTCCAGAGTAATCGTGTTATCTGCATTCGGAGTCCAGGAATCGATTTCAACAATCCCGGTGCCGTATTGAATAACACCTGACTGAATCCCGCTGTTATTGGCCGGATTCACATTGCGATACAGCAAGCCGGTACGATCCAGAAAGGTATCAGCGCCCACCTTAAATCGAGCTGAACCTGTCAAAATCTGTTCATCAAAACCGGAGGATAAGTCCAGCTTGAGCTTGTTTGCCGTCACTGTATGTGTGGCCGAATTGGAACCTGATGTATCACGGTATTTCACTTGTACATCAACAGTATCAAAAGCTTTCAGCTCTACCTGTTCGCCTTGAACGCTGGATGGTTGTGGAGAATAAAAAGACATATTTCCTCGCTATGCTGATGCATACGTTACTGACATCATTGGCAAGTACTCTTTTCTGAATACTTGCTGATATACCACCGGTGTGACTTCAACTGCGCCAGTAGCATAGGTAATGCTGCCCTGCACCTGACCGCGCTCATTGACCAGATTGCCAATCATCACATTCACTGGCACATCAAACAGCCGTACTGTTCCTGTTATTTTCCGGTCGGTGTTCTGAACGGGAATCTCCAGCTCGATGCTATTCGGCTGAATTGCTGGTCCGGTACCGATGTTGAAGAACATCTTCTGGTTGGCATCTGGTGCAACATCCATCTTGGTCTGCTCAAGTGATTGGCCATAGTTGTAGATCACGGAGAAAACTGTGCCTTTCTGTGGCAGCTTGTTTGGAATGATCTTGCCGGTACCCGTGGCATAGTTGATTTCACCCGTAGCATCACCAGTAAACTTGCCTTGAGCATTGGAAGTCGCTGTTTTGGACTCACCCTCAAGCAACCAGTTGATGGTGATACCCGGCAAAACACCGGGTCGACCTAAATCAAAATCAAAGGCAGCTTTTTCAACACTTAAATTAGATCGTACGAAGGTGACTATCGGTGTGCCCCAGTTCAGCAGAATCGGCGTATCCACATCCGGTAAGGCACCAGTCGTTAATAGCCATGAGCCGGTTTCATAGTTGATCATGCCCGAACCAAATGATGGACTGGCAGCCTTTAACTGCCCCGATCCATCATCTTTAAGTTCATAGAACTTGCCTTGTGACATATACGAGATCGACAAAGCGCCTGGTGCCGGAATTGGAATTAAAACTCCCGACCAGTTACTACCTTGGTTATTCTGGGTTACTGGAATCGCGTGACTCTGGTAATACTGATTTGGTGCAGCTGCCGGCTTAAACGTAATATTCAAACTTACAGTGCCGGCTGGTGCTGCTGCAGTCCATTGAATCAAGCCACGCTGATAATCAATCGTTCCGACCTGGGTGCCTTGGTTATTTTTAAGCAGGCCGCCCTGATCAGTGATCTGCTGGCCTTGCAGGCTAAACGCCACACTGGAAGGAATCACTGCAGAGCCAATGTACAGGTTCTGACTCACCCCAATCACCATATTCGGGTAATTGACTGTGATGACGCCTTCATTACCGGCTACCAGCACTACGCTTTCACCTGCAGCGTTCACATCAATGATCGGTGTTTCAGTCTGGGCCGATGGAATCAGCTGGGCAAAGATACTTTTGGCATTGACCGTAAATTCTCCCACATTGGCATCAGATGCCAGCACTGTAGATGAATAGTAAAGGCCGGTGTCCGCAACAATGGTATCGCGGATAATGGTTTTTGATTTCTCACCGTTGTACCACTGGCGTGCCGATAATCCGACAAAATCAACTTCGAGCGGATCATTGAGTGAGTAGGTCGCCACCTTATACTCAACATTCTTACCATCGATGACCATAATGGCAGTACGGGTTTCAATCTTGGTGATTCGCACGTACTGTTCGCGCTCCAATACCTTGCCTTCATCACTGACCAGCACAATGGTATCGCCTACTGAAGACTCTACTTCCTGAGGAAACATGGCGACCTGAAGTGATGACATGCCCTGCCAATGTGTATCGAGTGGTGTGCCGGCAATTTGCCCGCCTTTGGCTAAATAGTTTTCTACACGGTTCTGGGCAGCCTGACGTTCATCGTTCCAGTTCTTGGTGCTAAATAGCAGTGCGGATACGTTTGGATCCTTTGGCAGTTCAGAGACAAATACCGTTGCACCCATCAGTACATCAGTATCTTCAGTTGTGACTGCTGGAAAGACCTTGCGCATGGAGACATCCCCCATGGTCCGATCCATCTCAGACACATCATTGAACAGGTTATTGCTGATGCCATCCTGCACCACGACACCAGAGTATTTACCACCGCCATCCGAGTTATCGGTCAAGCGTTCAGACTTGTAGATCACTAAATCTTTGGTTTCAATCGCCATCGTCTAACTCCGTAAAGCGCAAGGTCATATTAAAATAATCATCCAGTGATACCGCTGGAATGCCTTTTACCGGTGCGGCCTCTAAAGCCCCATCCTGGTGATTAAATTTGACTTTGAATTGCCGGCTGTCATGTGGTTGTTCAAAATGTAGTCTGAAATTCTCACCTTGCAGCCTGGACCATTCCAAAACAGTCCGCAGTTCACGCAATCTGATCCAGCCCATCTGTGGATCTGCCGGCTGCAGGGTAATTGGTCGGCCCGACTTCTTTTTGCCTTCCTGAATGATCAAAGTGCCATCCATGGCGTAGTCTTGACTCTGCTCAATGGCCTTCCATGAGAATTCATCAGGCCATAAAAAACCGTCCTCTAATGGGACGGTTTCTGATGTTGCTAAGCGAATAAGCTTCATGTGGATCTCGCCTGTATTTTTAATTGATTCACAAGTTCATTCATTAAAGATTCCTGTCCAGCAGGGCCGCTAAATTTCATCTGCTTGCCATTGAAGTCAAAGTTATAGGTAACCTCCTTGCTTGGTTGTCCTGTATCTCTGACTGAAGGTGCAGAAGGAATAGATGGTGCGTAGTCACTCAGACTCGAGCCAGTTGAAGAAATATTGATAGAACGAAGCAATTCATTGATCTTGTTAGTTCCGTGCTGAGTGGTCAGACCATTAGCGGCTGCCCGATCAAATTCAGCATTGATCAATGCTTTCATGGCTGGATTACCATCTTTACCCAGTCCTTGAGCCTTGGCATCCCGATCAGCTGCCATCGCTTTGGACCAGATATCACCCGCCAGTTTTTGAGCTTCCTTATCGCTATATCCCTTACTTTTCAGCTCGGAAAGTACTTCATCTCTGGTGTAGGAGTCATAGCCATAAATGCCCTTGCTTAATGCATCGCCCTGTCGCTTCATCTCCTTATTGAAATCACCTTTAGCTTTATTGACTGCATCAGCCCAGGCTTCGGTAGAAGATTTAGCTTCTTCCCGTGCGATCTGACCTGCATGACGGTATCCATCACCGATTCTATGTGCAGAGTCTCTGACCCGATGATTAGCCTTCTCCCACTCATCCATGGATTTGACGGCAGCAATACCGGTGTCATCAATTTGAATCTCAAGATTACGCCCGGCATTCATTGCATTTATTGCAGCAATTCTTCCTGCGTCACCGGATGCAGCTGCAGACTGAGCAGCTTTTTCATAGGCCTTTTGAACGCCCTCAGCAGTTGCCTTACCGCTATCACGGACATTAATAAAATCCATTAATGCTTGTTGAGCAGCTAGCTTGAGATTTTCCTTAGTCTCAATGCCTAGTCTCTTGAAAGACTCCGTAACTGGATCGATATCATCAGGCAGTTTTTGAGCCTGCATCTTGATAGCAATGAGGCCTTGCTCTACCTGACCAGTCGATACCTGTCCCTGGTCCCCAAACTCTTGAAGCTTGGCTTTGGCCATATCAATTTCAGCTTGGCTTTTGGCTGTTTCCAGCCATTTAAGCCAGGCTTGATAGGTGACATCACCAGCCTGCTGCCCCTCAACACCTAAATCTTCAAGGCCGCTTGCAAAGTTATCTAGCTGGCCTTCTGTTTCCTTGAATTTTGCAGAAACTCGATTAAGCGAAATATCCAAATCAATACCAAGTGCAGTGGCAGCTTTCCGAGCCTTATCGGTGGTATTGCTTTGATGCTCAGTAGCGATCGCAGCATCCTGCATCGCTTTCACAACCACCTTGCCAGTGCTATCAAATTCAGCCTGTAAACCTTGGGCGGCTAACTGGGCGTTAAGAGCCTTTAGTTGTGCCATCCCTGCAGCATCTGCAGATTGAATCATTGCACTAGCTACGACCTGAGCAGCCTGAATTTTGGCATCTGTAATTTTCTGACTTTCAGCCTGATAGGTTTTTTCCTTGGTATCCAATTCAGCAAGGCCTTTTACGGCCTGATCAATTGCAGCCTGATTTCCTGCTTTACGTGCTTCGTGGAGCTGCTGCTCTAACTGAATGCGCTCATCACTGATGGCCTTGTAGTCAGCCTTGTGTTTTTCCTCTTGAAGCTTTAGTTCGTCAAGAGTCTTTTGGCTCTCAGTAATGCGTTCCTGATTTGCCTCATCCTCAGTCTGACGAATCTCTCGAATTGCTTCTCTGGTAGCTGACTTACTTTCAAGTGCCAGCCGGTTTGCCTCGGATGCATTCTTTTCAGCCTGCCTGAATAAAGTATCTGAGGCGTTTTGTGCTTGAGCAGCCAGATCATCAAAACCTAGAAAATCTAATACTGAAGCACTAAGCGCATGAATACCACCGGAAATAAACTGAATACCTGAAAGGAGTAGCTTCAAGGCAATATTTAGCCCAGTTGCAGCATCCGATACCACCCCTAGAGCAATTTTAAAAACATTGAATAAGGTCGTTAAACCATCGACTTCCTCTTTACCATTAAGGATTGCATTAAATAAAGGAGCTATTGAATCTAAGACAGATGTAAAAGCACTCCATGCGGTTTCAGCTATTCCCGCGATACTGGATATGACATTTTTAATTGTGTCGTATACGGCAGATAGTGTGCTTCTAATAGCCTCAATTGTAGATGGATCTATTTCCGAAAGCTTGTCTTGAAACCACCCTATTCCATCTGCTACATCATCGAAGAATAATTTTAGTATCCCAAGATTATCAGCAATAATTGATAGAGCATTTGCTACTGTCGCGCTCGATCCATTGGCCTGATCCATCTCACCAATCAGGATTTGCCACTGCGTAGATATCTTCTGCAAGGCATTGCTGATAGTAGTGGGAAATTGATTGTAAGTTTCTTGAATCTGAGTGGCCTGACTTTGCAAAGCTTTAATAACACGCTCTGCTGAAAGCTCACCATTTTCCGCCATCTTGCGGAGTTCACCAGTAGTGACTCCCAACCCTTTAGCTAGAGCTTCAGCAAGACCGTAACCATTTTCCATCATGGAGTTGAATTCTTCACCACGAAGAACACCACCCTGCATGGCTTGGATGAATTGCTGTACAGCCGCTTCACTCGCCTGAGCTGAACCACCACCGATCTGAATCGCTTGCGTCACTGTTTTAGTCAGGTCTAGCGCTTGTTGTTGCGTCATCCCCATTTCTTTGCCGACTGTATTCAGTCGGGTAAATAAATCACCTGTTGCCTGTAAACTAGAATTTGTGGCAAGTGCTACCTGATGAACTCCAGCCATTGCAGAACTGAAATCACCACCTTCACGGGTAGCAATCTGAATGCGTACAGATAGGTTGGTATAAGAGTCAGCCGCTTGTGCTAATTCTCTTAAACCCAAGCCAATACCAATACCTCCCATTGCACCAACAAGTGCTGTTACAGCGAATTTTGCACCATTAAGCCCTTTTTGAGCTGTTTGTGCTGTACTATCAGTATTTTTTAAACTTGTATTGGCTTTGCCTATTTCTGCTTGAAATCCACTAAAAGCCTGATCTGCTTGCTGTACTTCTTTTTCTAGTTGATCAACCTGAGCCTGTGCCTTTTCAATATCAGCAGGTGAAGCACTGGTTTTAGAAAATGCTTCAAGGTTTTGTTTGGCTTGAACTAAATCGCTCTTAAGTTGGCCTAATGCTTTTTCAGCCTTACTCCCAAAATCTGTAAAGTTTCCTGCTGTAGATTTTGCATTATCGCCGGCATCTTTGATAATGTCTGTAGCGGCATTTAGAGACTGGGAAAGCTTATCTGCTAACTCACTGGTTCCCTTCGGGATAATATTTCCCATCTCTTTAGAAGCATCAGTGGTTGCTTGTTTTAACCGCTCTGATTCTTGCTTAATTGTGTTGAATACTGATTTTGCCGCATCTTCGGACTGATTAATATTGCCAACAAAGCCTTTAGTGTCGGCATCCATGACTAATTTGAATGTTAAATTTTTACCAGACATGCTGACCTCTAAAATTCAGGCAATAAAAAACCCGCCGAAGCGGGTAAACTCAAGTGTTAATAAACCATTCCAAGGGGTTAATTTGAAATTGATGTTAATTTTCCATTTGTGAAATGCAGATATTTTGACCCGGAATAAGGTGTTCTATACACCCATTGCTCAAACTCATTTTTAGCTGTGGTTGTTGTGTTGACTTTATCTGGGTAGCCCCATGTTGATTTCTCAGCCTCGGACTTTGTCATTCCAATGCGCGGTTCTTTCCTCGCATCACGTTCGGCTCTTTCTTTTTCTCTGGTTGCCTGCTGTCCTTTGATTGCAGCTTGAGATTGCTGAACTCGCGCATTCAATTCTTTACCTGGGCAAGGCTTTCCCTGATAAACCGTTTTTCCGTTTACACTGCAGGTATAAACCTCAGCAGCGAAAGAACTTTGAATCAATAATACCGACGTCATCACTAATAATAATTTTTTCACAATAACCCCCTAAATAGTTATTTTCACATCATAACTTTAGGGTGAATCCTGATCAATCAGAAACCATTTCTTTCTTAAATGACTCAAAGCCTTTCTTGTCTGATTGAGCGACACGCGCTGCAACGGCGTTATTAAAGATTCCCTGCTTATATAGCTTGTTTGCTGCTGTGACGTAGTTCTGAAATGCGCCGTAGGTCATTTCCATGATTGCACTATGCTGGTGACCCATGGAAACTAGGAACTGGAATGAATCAAACCAGGTGGAGTCATCTTTCTTTTTGATCCCACGCTTTGGTTTTTCGTATTTGAAGTAAGCCTGATTGACCAAAAGCAGTGCTTTAAGTAGATCTTTAAATCCCTGTTCATCAGTAGCAAGTTTTACCAGTGATTCATTATTCAGATCAGTGACACATGCCATGGTCGAAATGACCTGCACACCATGAGCTTTAAATAGACCTGTCAAAATCTCATCTGAATGATTTTGGTCTTTGATGAAGTTCTTAATCAACTCAGCATGCATTGCCCAGGTATCAAAGTCTTTCATCTGGATCTGGCGCACTTCGATGTCATTCACTTTGATGCTGCGATTTGTTGCTAAGAAAAAATCGTTCATGATGGGATCTCGGGTATTAAAAAACCACCCTAAGGTGGCTATGTATTTTGCTTTTATCGAGGACACAAAGGGTCATCAACAATGAAAACTTTCTTATCAATCTGACTTACAACTTCATTTAAAAGCTCTTCATCATTTGATTCATATTTTATAAGAGTTTCATCACCTGTACTTTGAACACTTACGTGCACAACAGGTATTTGGTCGATGTCATCAAAATTTGGTTTATCCATCTTCTCACCAATGCTTATAATTCTGCCTAAATTATAACATTGATAAAAAATACAGGCACAAAAAAAAGACGCATAGCGCCGTGGAGTTCTTTGTGCCTGTATGGATTATGCAGCTACGCTAAAGCGCTCGATATGGCCAAAGATACTAAGTTCGGCATCATTAGCTTTAGAGATATCAGCCAGTGCCTCACCTTCGATTGAGTAAGATCCAAAGTCTTCATGGATCAGATCAAATTCCGTATCCGGTGAGAATTTCACACGCCATAACGTCAAGACCACCTTGTCACCAGTGAGTGTATCAATACCTTTGAAAAGGATTCGATATTCATTCCCGATGTTATTGGCAATTGTCGTACGTGTCTTAGCACCAGCTTTAGCAGAAAATTTAACTGGACCAGTCACAGTCTCATTAAAAACTACTGTGCCAAAAACTGCATCAAGCACATACTTGTCCGCCTCAATAGCAGTATCCGAGCTATCCTTAAAAGCCACTTCACTTAAATTTCGATGGCCTAAATCAATCATAGCGCCGGCCTGTACAGCGCCAAGAGTGATATCAGTCAGCTGAGCTTCTGGAATTTCAATTGATTTGCCGCTAAGGATTAACTCTAGATTCTCCTTAGTCACCTCTTCAATAGTCCCTGAAATGGCAACGCCAGTTTGCTTATACAACACCGCATCTTTCGAACGTAGACCAGTTTTACTCTCATAGTGGTCGGTGGATTCGGTAGAAACTGCAATCTGTAATTCTGGTGTACTACCAACCGGCAATAATGCAGCAGGTACACCGCTAACCATTTTTGCTAGATGAAGTTCACCTTGAAGTGAAATCACATTTGAATTAGCCATTACTTTTCATCCCCTGTGGTTTTCTTGGCTGGAGCAGCTTTGGTTTCAGGTACTTCCTGAATCACGCCATCTGCCACTAATTTTTTAATTTGTGCATCATCCAGCCCGCCAACCACATCGCCTTTTTTAAAGCGACCGACAGGCTGAGTTGCCTTGTATTGTTTTGCCATGACTGGCTCCTAAATGAGTTTCTGGATTTCAAACATGAATGGGAAATAACAGTGCCCCGCTTTACCACCAACTCGCACTGGACTATTTGTACGCTTGAAGGTTTTGAAGCCAACAACTTGTGGATTAAAACCCTTCATTGCATTCAGAATCTGATCAATAAAAGGTTCAGCCTCTTTGCGAATCACACTGGTTTCCTGAAGCTGTGCACCACTATGCCGAACTGATAGAACCACTAACCATTGCTGGTAAGTCACTGACATTTCCCCGCGTCCTGCTTCACCAGCAACGCGATCATCGTAGTAAATGATGCTGACTGATGGAGAGTTATTAGAAGCTTCCAGCATCTCTTCGATATTGAACGGCGTATTCACTTCAACTAGCCCAGGAACTTCCTGTTTAATACGCTCAACCAGCATTGGCTCAAGAACAAAATATCCCATAGCTACACCACAAATATGCCAGTGCCTGTGAAAGGTTGACCTTCATCACCCTCAGGCTTGATTGGAAATACAAGAATTGCCTTACCGGTTGATATCTTATTCAGCCATGAAATAGCCATTTCATAACGCCGCAAGACTTCATCCGTCGGTTGGTCCTTGTACAGTAGATAGCGAGCAATATCATTCACATTTCGCTTAAGCTGCTCAGGAACACTAGGCAACGGTAAGTCATAACGTGCGGCAATATAGCTATCCACTTCATTGCTCGCCTGATCGATCGCATTAAGCGTGATCAGTTCCTTCTGTTCAGGAGTTAAAGGTGGATCCTGATTGCGAGCAATATTGCTTTCAAGTCGTTCAATTTCGTGCTGACCAAAACTATCAATCAGATCTTTTCGCGCGATATAAGCCATATCAATCCTCTGACACAATGTAAATTACGCCTTGACGCAACTGACCTGTATCAATTAATGGTCTGCTGCTGCCTTTCCGTTTAATGGTTCGTGGGTGCAACGGCGCAAGTCTTGCTGTTATCATCTGTTTCTGAAGGTCGGCTTGACCTTGCATTCCGAGATATTCCCACATGGTCCGTAGATCCATGCTCCCTTCAATCAGTGCAGGAATACTGCGCTCCATAAAGCCCAGATACTTTTCCTGATTCTGTTCAAGAGTTGGTGTAACCACGTCACGCTTAGGAATATTTCTAGATGGTGCGCCGTGGTAGTGAATCGCGGCCAAGTCAGCCATAGTGATAGAGCGTTTGCCCCCACCATGACCAAGATGACTTTGACTCCCTAGCCAACCCACCTCAACATGGCCACCCATCTTTTTGGCATTCTCAATGAAACGATCCAGTGAACCATCATCATTGATCTCTACACTTGAATTAACGTGAACCATGTTGTCACCACTTAACCTGCTGCTTTCAGTTTTTCTTCAAGCTGCTCAATCGTTTCATCTTCACCAAATTCAATAGATTTTTTGGTCAAGGCATCACGTACTGCTTTGAGTTTCTTTTCAGCAGCTTCGGCAGCCTTTTCTTCAGCAGTCTTTTCAGCCTTAGGCGCTTTCGCACCTTCAACTTTAATTTCACCAGACTGAATCAAAGAACTAATGATTTTATGCTTCACAAGTTTGTCATGCTCGGCTTGAGATACTTCAACTTCTTCACCTTTATCCAGCACTAAACGTGGTTTTGTAGGCAAAATTAAAGCGGCTTGATCGCCGCTATAGGTGTACTTTGGCATGGTTTAAATCCCCTTAGATGTCCAGATAACGCATTGAGTCGACGCGCTTCAACCACACGCCTTGATATTTATAGTGACCAGGGATTTTGATATCCACACCCACTGGCTGAGCTGCCAAAAACTGCACTTCATCAGCAAGGAACTGGATGCATGATGGATCACGACGGTAAATTACCGCACGGTCTGCACCCGCAAGACCTTTACCATTAATACGGTCGATACTGCCAAACTCCAGTTTTTTACCTGATGCTGTGAAAATGTTCTTTTCTTTAATTACATCAAGGAATGTCTTACCCGCTGTATCTGGGACAAAACGACCCGCTAAGATGGTGAACTGATCAGATGGCAATAAGAATGTATCTGGGCGAATTGAATCATCGAATTTGGACGCAGTTAATGCTGGTGTAAGTACCACATTCACATCTTCCAGAACTTCTTCGACAGTTACCGTCGCCCAGTCATGTTGAGCAGCTACCACCGTAACGCCAACTTGGTTATAGAAGCCTTTCACAGTTCCTTCACCTTCCCAAGCTACATCGCTTAAGTGCTTTTCAGCCGCCAAACGTGCTGCTTGTGCTTTGTCTGAGTCCAAAGGAATATTGGCAGCCATTGCTGTTTGAATTTCAAAGACTGAGTATTGGTAACCAATGGTGCCGCCAGTAACAGGCATGGTGACTGAATCGTATTCCACTTCCGCCAATGGGATATCAGTCCCGGTTCCCGCATGACGCTTACCTTTACCGATACCACGTTTACGCTTTAATACCTCACCACCGCCTACAACATTGTTGGTAGGTTTGGTTGGGATGTATTTTGCGTATTCTGTTGCTTCAGCCATTTGTGCATCTGTTTCATCGACAAATTCAACTTGCTTGAACAGATTTACAAGGTTTTGCATGTTAAATGCATCACCGATTTGTGCTTGGATCGCACCCGCGACTGGTGTTAAGCGCGCTAATAGTTGATTCATGTATTAAGCCCCACGAAGACGTAAAATTGCTAAACCTTCTGCATTGGTCACGGTTTCCCATGATGCATTTGGTAATTCGGTACCATCAGTTGATGAAGAAGACAGTGAACCCAACGGCGCTGCAGTCGTGCCATTTGCTGTTTTGACATAAACCTGGGCGGTAATGTCAGTTACCGGCGCTGATGGCTTAACCCAGATGTTGCCAATGGTCATTACCGGCAAAATATCACCAAGCTGATAGGCTTCATTGCCCTTGGCATCTTTTCCAGATTTGCCTACACCGTTGCGCAGTACTACACCAAAACGTGTAGGAGTTGCACCCGCTACTGCAGCTACCGATTTACCATCAGTGGTACGTACTACCGTATCACCATCCGACAGCGTTCCTGATCCGATCATTGGAATGGATAGAACTTCTTCTGGACCTACTAAGTACGCCTTTTGACCCGGGCGTGCGGTAATTTGCTGAACCATGTCAGTCATCCCCTATTAGATTGAAGCTTTCCAGGCATCTGCTTTAGATGCTGGCTTTTGTTGTTGACCTGGATCACCATCAACGACTTGTTTCGGGAACATGTGATCGATCGGATTGACTTTGGTTGGTGTCGCCAAGACAGCGCGGAATGCTGTGTCAATCAACTCTGGCTTTGCATCACCGACTGCTGTTCCACCAAGCACAGCTACTACAAGCGCATCACCAGCTTTTGCTGAAATTACATCGCGCTTAATCTGCTCACATGTACAACCTTCAGTTTTGATATTTGGATCAATCTTTTTGGCATCTTGAATTAAAGCTGCTCGGTCAGCTGCAAGTGCTTCAAGCTTTTCAGGAGTCACTTGATTGGCTTCTAGTGTTGGTACCTTGTCTGCCAACTCTTTATGATCTGCTACCAGTTTGTCAGCAACGGCTTGTACAGCACCTAATTCAGTCGCAAGTGAAAACTCCTGATCACCAATTTTTAATTTGGCGGATTTTAAGTTTTCGAGTTGTGACTCTTGTTGTGCCAAGGCATCCGCTAGGGCTTGGTTATCACCAACCTCAAAGCGAATCCCGTTGATTTTGATTTCCATCTTTTTCCCCTTTGGGTCAGGATTATGATCGCCAACACGGCAATCACCACCGCATCGACCTTGATATACAAGAGCAACATGGTTGCCCTCGATGTTTTTGAAGACCGCGTGATACGGCGTACCATCAGGAGCAATACCTGACTCAATGAACAGATCCGCCGTATAACCAAGTGATAACTCGATCTTTTCGTTGGTCTGAATTTGTTCAATGGCATTTTTATCCTTGATGAGCAGATCGCCCACCAAATAGCCACCTTCAACGCGTAGATTGAATAATTCACCTACTGTGTAGTGTCGCCATGTCGCAGCATTTACCTGATTACCAGGTGGATGATTATTCGTTGCATCCTTGCCTTCAAAGCTGGCCATGGTCTTTTTGCTAAAAAGCTCATCTGCCGAGGTATAAACCCCAAATGGCTGCCCTTCCTTAAAACCTTGAATGCCCCCAAATTCCTCTGGGTAATAACTGCGTACTTGTGGTGCCTTGGCAAGTTTTGCCCCTACACATAGCAAAAATCCCTCTTGAGTGAGGGATCGTGAAGATTGGGACGGCGCAAAATCACCAATTTTGATGTGTATCGAATGTCGATTCATAAATTTTAGCCATTAAAAAACCCACCATATTGGTGGGTCGTGTTTTTAAATTTATTAGCTCAATGCTGTAGTCCAAAAGCTTTGCCATAAATCTCCAAAATAAGCCCCACTGCAGTAAATAGCACAAGCTCCTAAAGCCATTGATCCCCACCAAGCTAATGAGCTAACAATTGCTGCCGCACTCATTGTCGACATGAAGCCAAATAGTACTAGTGAACCAAATAGAGTCCCAAAATGTTTACTGGTAAAGAAATTGGTGAATTGAACAATCACAATAGTGATTGCATCTTTTGAAATAACTGCCATATTTTTAATCCTTTAATGTTTTACTGATTAAAAGAATACACCAGTTTATGCACTTCTAAAGTCGATAATACTGATCACCATAATCGATTTGGGCTTTCTATTTAAGCCGCCTCCTGCATCGCAATAATCTCTTCTGGTGTTGGTGCACTTGGATCAAACAGATGCGCCGTATATGGAATAGCAACACAGCGGCAACGAATTGGAATCCCCGGATGCCCATCATCATGCACGTAAGTCCATGCATATAATTTCCCATCACGGTACCGGTGTGAATCACGTACACGCTCGTCACGACTGCATGACCAATAATAGTGAGTAATACCCAGTTTGGTCTGACGTACTTCAGTCAGCTTGCTGGTGAGCTTTCCTGTTTGATCCCGAGCAATGAGCTTGGCGCGTTTCTCTGTGCTGTACCCAATTTCTTGGATGGCCTTCACCATATGTTCAGCACGTAGACCACTCTGAACCCCATTCAGTACAATCTGCTCTACCTTATCCAAATGTTGCTTAGGAATAGATTTGATCAGTTGTACATTGGCCTGAACCGCATCACTTACTGCATCAAACAGATCCTCACTGTGCATCAAGGCTTTAAAATCAATGCCTGTCAGCTTAAATAGTATGTCTGCTAACTGCTGATCCGTAGACTGCTTGTTTTGCTCCACAATACGGCGTGCAATCTCAATGGCCATAGTGTCAGTTATGGTGATCAACCTAAGGCGTAAGGATTCAAGTGCCTGAATGAATTGATCAATAAAACGGTCTGAGACCTGAACACCAGATGTATCGCCAATGTTGTAGCGCTTAAGCAGAGGCAATAGGTCTTTTTTTATTTCAGCCTGAGTAAATGCGACCAAAGACAGAAGCTCACGTGTATATGCTATTTCCGCTTTCCGTGACTGCTGAATGGGTAATGGGTTGGGCTTTCGACCACGCTTTTTAAGTGGCTTAATCAGTTTCAGATCCATTGTAAGACTCCGCTACCGCTTCAAGCGACTTAATATAGGCATCATCGATATAGTCATAAGTGCCATCTTCACGCAGCTGCTTGGCCACATGAGCTTCATTCACAATGCCTTTTTCAAGGTATTTGGCATCGCGTTCAGCATTGTTCCTTTCAACCTCAGAACGGGTTTTATAATCCAGCTGCCAAAGTGGATAAAATTTAATATCCATACCTACCGGAGCTTTTCCAAATAGGCTCTGATAGATCAAACGCAATAATGGAAGTAATACAGGGTGCAAAAACCATTGCTGATCCGTATTGATCCGGTCGTAATAATTGCGCAGATCAAATTCACCTGAATTGTTTAAGCCTGAAGTGGTCTGTCCAAATAACACTGTAAAAGGTATATCTGCAGCTGCTGCAGTTTGAGCAGCAAACTCACGCATCAGCTCAGGAAGGCCGCCAAAGTTATTAGTCTTGCTTTCGTATTTTTCTGATGCATCAAGGACCAGCATGCCATTAATGCTCTTCATGAATGCTGCAGCTGCAAAACGCTCAACTGTGTCTTTCATGCGGGATTTGAGTGCATCAATCAGGCCTGGCATCTGAATTACATCAATTTTTGCCTCATGTACCAAACTGGCTCCAGCGCTATTTGTGCCAACGAATTGCAATAGCGTACGGTAGATTGCCAATAAAACAGATTCGGCCTCTTCGCCGTTCTTGATCTCAACAAGACGCTTGTAATGAACTTTATGTTTGGTTTGTGAACCTTCAATCGTACGGACTTGATAATACTCTGGCTGGTTAGGATCACCATTATTTTGAGAAGGCGGTATTAACGCGGTACCTTGCGCAATTTCAACCTGTGATTTTTTAAGCACAGTAAAAAACTGAAGCTCACCACGGCGAACGCCATCCCAGTCAATGGAATCTTCAAGGCTCCCACCACTAAAACCAATCAGAATATAAGCCTTACCATATAAGCGAGTGTATTTTAAGGCTGTATAGAGCTTACGCGGTAAATGGAGACGATTAACCTCATCTGCCATTTTTTTAGCTTGGGCTTCTTTAATACCTGTATAAAACCATCCCGCCCGCAACATATCCTGAACAGGTCGATTGATAATCTTTTTAGCCAGCCAGTCTTCATAGGCTGCTTCAAAATCCTGATCACCCAACGCAATATTTTTAACGAATTTACCGTGGCTGGCCTTGTCACGCCCTGTACCCAGATTGGTGGCGAAGTTGACATAAGCACCATCAGTCACGTTTACAGGCGTTTGAGTTTGCTCTGTCACTGTTCATCTCCTAATCTAAAAGCGAATACCCATTCACCAAGGTGTCATTAATTGCATCCATTGTTGGATCCCATTGGTCATCATGGTCATGTGTCATATCGGCTGTCAGGCCTTCCACCTCTTCCACATACGGAAGTAACCAAGGAGCATCTGCTGGTAACATCACACGACGATCTTCAACATAAAAAACCACATCCATGGTACGGGTCAGCTTGTCTGTATCACGCTGGATTGCCCGTATTGGTAAGGTAGTAGTTCGTGAGATGGTCTGAATCAGTGTGGTACCAGAGGCTTTATCCTCAATGGCCATATATCGCAATGCACCCAATGCAGGTGTATCAACGTGATGCTTCTTAATAAACCGTTCGGCTTCTTTAATCAGCTCAGGTGCAAGCCACTTACCACGGCGTACATCAATGATGTAAAGCTTGTCGTCATAACCAAGGCCACCACACAGGAATACGGAATAGTCATTATGTTCTTTGACCTTTTGTGCCGTATCTGCCCAGATTCCACGCCATTTAAGTGGCGGTAATTCGACATAACGCCCAAACCATTCGGACTTAACCAGATCGCCACCAAGCTTTTTCGGTGCCTGCTGGTACTGACTGCTGAATGTATAACGAGACACTGTAGCGCCGTCTTTGTCTTGGCCACCTTTCTCCAGCTGTAACAACGATAGTAATGACTCTTTCAAAGGCCAGTAGCTTTGACGGCCTTTTTCATCACGTTCGACATCTCGCGGCACTTTCTTTCGAATGTGCTCTGGCAATGCATTGATATATTCATCATCGATCAACGCTGGTATCGAAATCTGATGCCAATTGCCCGGGACGTTACCAGTCATCACGAAGTTAGTCGGATCCTCAACGTGTAAACGCTGCATGATTAGAATAATTGGTGTGGATGATCTCGCCTTACGTGAGTTGACTGTATTTAGAATTTTACGGTTAGCCTTGTTACGTGCCGTCTTACTGAATGCATCCTCGGGCTTGAGCGGATCGTCCAGGATAATCGCACCGGTAAATCCATTATCAGCCAATGTACCTGCACGGCGGCCCGTAACCTGACCACCCATTGAAGCAGAATAAACGTGCCCTGCTTCATAGCCGTCTACGGTCGTTTTCCAGCTTGCCTTAGCATCGGTACTGGTTGATATCTTTACAGGCCATAAGCCCTGAAAATCTGCTGATTTAACGATGTTCCGCGCCGTAGATGAAACATCCTCAACAAGTGACTGAGAGAATGACAAATATAAGAATCTTGAACGCTGGTTTCGAGCAATTCCCCGAGCAATCAAGTTAGTCAGTAATTCAGTTTTACCCGAGCCTGGTGGAACGTTAATAACTAAATTTTCGATACGGCCTGCAATGACCTCATCAATTGCCCAAGCTATGTATTCATGGTGCCAATTGACCGAAAACTTAAAGCCCATTCGTGGCAAAAAAAAACGGCGCGTAAAGAATAAATGTTCTTTCTCGCACCGCTCCTGTTCGATCTGCATTTCCAGCAAACTAGTATTTACTTTCGAGTTCATCCATCACCTGCCTTACCAATTCTTTTGAGGCAGTTACATAGGTTGTGTTTTCATTCTGCAAAGGACCGCCGTCTGGACCAGTTATTTCCTGCTTGGTCGTACGTGCGTCTGTTTCTTGATAAGCCAATTTCAACAGATTCTGTTTGGATACTTTATTTTTTCCAGCATCCTCATACATTTTCTGAATTTCTTTCAGTCGAAATGCTTGGTTTGCGATCGGAATATCAAAAATATTCTTTCGGAAATCCTCACGTGTCTTATCAAACAGATCCGTTAATTTCTTGCTTAGATTGCGGCCTGCATACTTGGTCGGGTCGTAATTTTCACACTGCCGACGATCAATTTCGATGTTAAATCTTTGCATGACAGCATCTGCTACTTGTTGAGGTGTTTCAAAGCAAGCAAGAGACTGAACTATAAAGATTTTTACAGGCTCTTTTAGTGCCGCCATAATTACCCCTTTGTCATGCTACGTCATGCAAGATAGACAAAAAAAAGAGCCTTTCAGCTCTAACCAATCACACAGTTCCCACAACATGCTGCAATATTCGTTTCAGATACAAACGGCGCATTCTTGGCAATTTCCAGAAGTCGCTTAACAGACTCGTCTGCACCCCATCGTCTGGTCTCACCAAAGAACACTTCAACGTCATGGCCCGCCAAATAATGCTTAGGCAGTCCGGTCATATCGCTATAAATGATTTCACCATCAGCATCACGCTCTACACCGATGTGATACAGTTCATGTTCAATCAAGCGGCAGAACTCACGATCTGAGGCTTGTTCGCAATAAGTAGCATCTACAGTGATTAAGTATTGAGGTACAAATCCAAACCAATCTCGCATCTGTTGTTCCTGACGTGCTTTCTTCCAGCCGCCCTGGTTAAACATGACCTTTTCACATTGACCCAGTACCATACGTTTTTTTGCTACGGCGGCAGATGAAGCCCAGGCGAATGCAAGAAACTCTTCATTGTCATGCAGTAATTCAGCAATATGGTCATGATCCGGGTTATGCAGCTGACCACCGAGAGTGAGCCAATTATTAACGACCCATTCTTTAAGCTCTGGCGCAGGTGCCAAGCGAATAGCTTCCTCTTCCTCAGCCTGATCGATCAGATCGCTCGGTGGGAATGGTCTGAACTGTTCCATAAGATGCCTTTAAATTTCTAAGCCACTTAGTAGCACGCCCCATGTTGATATCATTGGCTTCAAAACGTTGATAGCGATAACCCATTTCTTCAGCATGGTCATAACGATCTATGCTCCAGGATTTTGTAGCAAGTTTGCCTTTTCTTCCACCTGACCAAGGACCACCAACAATTTCAATCAGCATTCGATATTCAATAAGGTGTAGATCGAAACGCCAATGCTTCGTACTTTTAAAATGAAAGTATTCTTCATACTTGATTTCCATCCGATCAAGGATCTCTTTCAATCGTTTGAAGACTTCTAGGTATTTCTCACCAGCTTTAGGTAGTGGCCTATTACGAGGTTTATTCTTAACTGGGCCTTTCGCTGTTAAGCGTTTATAGAGTTTTGGATCCATAATCTGCACACATTAAAAAACCACCCTAAGGTGGCTTGGTTAATGATTAGTTTTCATTTTCTTTTTAACTTCATTTTCTTGATTGCATAGCTGATATGCCTCCATTAGTGCCTCAAGAGCATCATCAATCTTTTTGTTAAACTTAGGATTTATTTTTTGATGATAATATTGATGATTGGCAAGGTGGTCATTCACAAATTCAACAGCAACACTCGTAGTATGTAATGCTTCATGTCTAAACCATTTGGGGTTTACTTTCTTCTTAGCCATCTTCTTCTGCTTAAGTGAAAGCAAAATATAATATCATCTTTAATCACCAACATCCGCTGAGTCTTCAATAACCTTTGTTAAAACATTGCCTCACTTTCTATCCAGTTATCCAATTGGAGCGTATCGAACTGAAAATGACAAGAATAGCATAACGACACTGTAAACGAATCATCTGCTTTAATACCTTTACCCTTGCCATGCTTGACACTATTTGAATGAGCAGCTTGACTGTGTGGATTACCGCACCTGATGCATAGCAGCTTTCTGATTGCTGCGAGTCGCTTTGTATTACGCATACAATGCAAAGCGCAAATTCCTAATACGCTCTTTCAACTTAATCATGATGCCATCGATTGCCAGCAGCTCATTACGTGTCAAACCAGATCGAGTGAGGTTCTGATACTTAGACAGCTCAGCACTGCAAAATTCTAAGTCTTGTTTCGCCTGTACTTTGTCTGTCATAGCATCCACCAATAGAAAAGAAAAACCCCGCCAATATCTAGTATGTAGCGGGGTCTTATGTGCCGTAATACGTTCGGCAAATGCCACCAAAGTGGCGAGGGTTACTTTTTCACTTTACCGCAGTTGCGACATTCAATTTGCACGAAAATATCTGACTCATAGTCGTAATCGTGAATGCAGAACAGTCGCTTTAAGAATTGGAGCATACTTTTCTCCACGCATAAAAAAACCCACATTTGGGGAAATGCGGGTATAAAACTAAGAACTACAGAACGCTCTGAATAAAGTGTATGACACTGTTTAACCAAAATATATACCGCTCATCGGGATGACGGCATTCAATTTAAACCACTACGATTAAAGAGAGCCGCCACGAAAAAAAAGCCCGCTCTACGTGTAGTGCGGGCTATAAACTAAGGACCTTGGAAGGTCATTCAGAAACTACAGCTAGTTTCTGCTCGCTATATTGAAGATTAATAGAACAATACTCATTGGCAAAATATATCAAAAAATAAAAATAAATTTAAATATAAACAAAATCTTAGGTTATTTAGATATGCTATTTTCTTTAGAAAGATCCTCTAATTTTGTGATTTTTTCTTTAGAAGCGCTATGCACATAAAAGCACAATAAAAAAACAAGCACTAATAACACTACACCTAAAATCACCACTCTTTTATTTTTCATTGGATTACTCTTATTTTAATGATATATCCCATTATTATATATAACTATCTAAAAAACAACAAAAAAAGCCCACATTTCTGTGAGCTCTTACGGTAATTATCAGTCTTTCCTGATCGTCATTTGCTTTTCAGGTGGCTAAGTGCGTATTCATGACTTTGACCACTTAACACAAATATGCCATATCGTGGCATGCCAGTCAACTTACTCAAGGCGCAATCTCTTGTCATGCCCTGCTAGATAATATTTCCCACAATAAACCATGCTTTTTAGTGCATTTCGCCCTAACTTAAATTCAACTTCCATTCTGCGATCCGACAACCCTCGCACATTCTTCTCAATAAACAACAAAACTGCCGTCTTTGCCGACTGACAAATTCGATTTGAGAATCGAATATCAATGATCAGCTTCCGTATTTCTTCAGCTTCATCATCTGAAATACTGCACGTTATTTGGTTTTTACGACTGCCGTAGTCTTTATTGTTCTCGCAGATAAGCCAGTAAATCTGATTAATGCCTAAACTATCTGGAACATTACCTGACTTCATTCGGCATGTTTGGATGTATGCACCGTACTGTTTCAACCATTCTTCGATTGAGTATTTTGACCAATCCATCACGTGTGTTTTTAACATCGCATTCACCCCTATTCCCCTAAATCTCTCTAATCTCTAAACCGTGTACTGACTTCATCAAGTGTTTTTTAAGCGATAAACTGGCAAATTCCGTGTCATCCTGCTTTTGACATCCTCAACTACCAACCGCCCTTGCTCTTGATATACAAAATCTGCGACATATTTGATTGCTGGCTTGCGTCTTGGCTCACTCTCAAACTTGACCGACTCAGCCAAAATGAAAGCCTTTTGCAGCTCTAAGTTTTCAATTTCCCCTGCCCGCTCTAACAGTGACAAATCCCGATAGCGTCTGGCTTCTTTCTGACTATCGAAAGTGATGCCGTTAAGCACCACCTTCTTGTTGTTGTATTTAGTCACTGGCACCTCGCAATGCATACATCACACGACTTGGCACCCAGCCACAGTACCCACAAACCAAACTGCCTTTTAAGCGGCCACAGAATTTACACATGTTCACCTACCCGTTCTATGACTGCTTGAATGGCTTTCAATGTCATATCCTTGTCAGTGGAATCACGTAAAAGATCAGCAATCATTAAAACTTTTCGCTTATATTTCTCAGCAACTTTTCCCGCAGCTTTCTGCTTACGATCCTGCACAGTGTTGAATGCGATTAGCTCATTGTGTTCTTGCTTGAGCTGGATATAGCACTGCTCCATGTTGTTGAGCTGGGCTTTTAGGTTGTCGATGATGGCTTGTTTTTCTTTCCAAATATTCCAAGCCATAGCCTTGTTGGCCCATGATTCTTTAGAGGCACTCTCTTCCCAGTATTTCTCAAAATCATTCATGCTCAATCACCTTCGTAGTGGGGCTAATATGATTCCGAATATCACTTACATAGTCGGTGCGATCGTGGTCGGCGATTGTTGTGCGGAGGTCTGATAGTGATTCCAATTTAGGCATCATGAAATAAACCTCATCCCACGTACTGCATTCAGAATCCCAAAAAATCACATTGTTTGTTTTCTGGTAATAAACGATCTCGCAATCTTCATTGCTGTAATGTGTAGCTCCTCTTGGCGCACTATCCACAATTTGCCGCATTTGCTCGATTGTTAAATTCATCCATTCACCCCAAATAATTGTTTTGCTTTTCCCGTTAAGTAGTACCTGTACTCTTTGCCTGCTTCGGCTTTAGCGTACAAAAGCCCGATCTCAATAAAGTTTTTTAAATATCGCTGTACCGCACGCTTCGTCACGTCTGGCATAACTTGCTGCTGAATCTCAGATGCTGTTGCTACTGGAGTGTTTTTAACAGCCAACAGAACATCAATTCCGCGATCTAGCACGGCAGCGCTATTGAGCTTTGAAAGTGATTGGTTCATGCGGCACCTCGCTTTTGTTCTTCATCGATCGCATGGCTATTCGCTAAAAATCTAAATGCTTCTTTTGCCACGATTGGAACTTGTCCATTGCCAATGGCTTTAAGTCGGTCCACCCGATGGGCCACCCCATCAGCCACTCGACCCAATCTGGGTACAGGGCGTGACAAGGCCAGCCACGGTAAATTCGTTAAAAATATTGCGTTGGGTGATCAGGATTTTGAA
>NZ_SMTB01000040.1:0-23994 GCF_006864105.1 Acinetobacter sp. RF14B
CGGGTGCCACCAGTCCGCCGTCTGCTGGACCATGGGCATGGGGTGGTCAATCAGCGTTATTATGGCGATGTGAACATCGTCGGAAAATATGGCTTACGTCACTATACCTATATGCTCCAGAATCCGCGTCCGCATCTGTTTAAAGTCTTGCAGCGCGAGGGCGAACGGGCGACCTGGCCTAAAATTTCCCTGATCGAAATGCAGGAGCGGGTAGGTAAAACTATTCAGCATTGTCTGGAACTGTTAAATTATCAGAAGACACCAGATCTACAGCACGAATATATTGCAACTTAATCCAGACACGCTCTCTTCTTTAAACTGGCAGCTAAAAACCAAAGCCCGTAGCCTGGGCTTTGGTCGCCGTCTCTATTATTTAAATGAACCGGGACCTTACTGGTTAAAGACCCAGCTTGCTGATTCTTCCGGTTCTGTATGGCAACAGGTTCAACAGGGTTTTCAGCATGAGCTGGAATTTTACCGTGCTTATCAGCATGCAGGTTTGCAATGCCTATTGCCCGCTTGGATCATTCAGCAACCTGTTCAAATTGCTCATGAAGCTTTTCAGCAGGCTTTGATTCTGCCAGATTTTCCTGCTTATTTTGACCGTACACCAGCAAAGCTATCTATTCTGGAAATTCAGCAATATTTGCTGCGCGTCTTAGACCCCTTAATTGAATTACAGGAATTGGGCTATTTTCATGCCGATTTAAAGCGTGAACATTTTGTGCATGATCAGGGCAGGGTCTATCTAATCGATTTTGAACAGGTACATGCCCTGTCTGAATCAGTAATAAAAGAAATGAATGCAACACCGCGTTATATGGCACCTGAGTTATTTCACGGCAAGCCTAAGTCTCTGCAAAGTGAGGTCTATGCTTTGGGAATCATTTTTTATGAATGGCTGTCCGGACAGCGTCTGCAAGCGGTCAATTATGAAGATTGGGCATATATACATTGCCAGCGTTTAAAACTTGAGCTTCCGACGAGTTTAAAAGCCTTTCAAAAACTATTGGAGGGAATGCTATGCAGGCAGCAGCAAAACAGACTGGCTGATTTCAAAGTGGTCAAATACTGCTTGATGACTGAAATTGAATGAGAAAAATACAATAAATTGCAGATTGTTTTTTATTTAATCAAATGGGTGGGTTTTTCTTAAAAAGCTCTTGTCAGGGCAAAGTGATCCCTATAGTATACACAGCCATTGGGGACGTGGCGAAATTGGTAGACGCACTGGATTTAGGTTCCAGCGCCGCGAGGTGTGAGAGTTCGAGTCTCTCCGTCCCCACCAACAGTATTTAGGTCACTAAATACTGGGTGGAAGTAGAGGATTGGTGTAATGGTAGCATGACGGTCTCCAAAACCGTTCGTCAAGGTTCGAATCCTTGATCCTCTGCCAAAGTTTATAAAAATCCAACCTTGAGTTGGTACCCTGATGGGGACGTGGCGAAATTGGTAGACGCACTGGATTTAGGTTCCAGCGCCGCGAGGTGTGAGAGTTCGAGTCTCTCCGTCCCCACCATCAAAAGAGACAAGGCGATGACCTTGTTTTTTTTCGCCTGAAATTTATAAATCTTAAACGCATAAAAAAGCCCATAACAATGGGCTGATGATATTTTCCCCACTTCAAACTCCGTCAGCTCTAAACCTGTATTAGAGACGGTTTGGCCATTCAGTATTTATTTTTTTCATAAAATGAAGTGAATTTGTTCAAAAATAAGGGCTGTAAAATAAAATTCGGGTTAATTGATTAATTTTTGATATAACAGTACTTATTTTTCTAGATGAGTGCTTGTCAATACGAGTCGATCTCTATAATATACACAGCCACGGGGATATGGCGGAATTGGTAGACGCACTGTGTTCAGGTCGCAGCGCCTTCTAGGTGTGAGAGTTCGAGTCTCTCTATCCCCACCATATATAAAAGAAGCAAGGTAAATACCTTGTTTTTTTTTGCCTGGAATTTAGCAGGATGCTTTCTATTTCCTTGGCTTCTCAATTTTGTCTGAGATTTTGAATAGAAATGTCGTGAATTACTGCGTTAAGAAACCATTAAAATAATAGGATAAAAAGCATAGCAACCAGTAAGTAGGGCATTGGTATCGTTTTTATATTAATGAGATCAGTAAGGTTGAAACAAGAATAAAGGCCAGACGTTTAGAGTGGCTTTTAAATTCCTCAAATTTTATCGAATGTGAAAAATAAAGTTAACTGCTTAATTTATAGCAGGTTAGATTACCTTTTACTGCAAAAACACTTGTCAACAGTGTGTGATCCCTATAGTATACACAGCCATTGGGGACGTGGCGAAATTGGTAGACGCACTGGATTTAGGTTCCAGCGCCGCGAGGTGTGAGAGTTCGAGTCTCTCCGTCCCCACCAACAGTATTTAGGTCACTAAATACTGGGTGGAAGTAGAGGATTGGTGTAATGGTAGCATGACGGTCTCCAAAACCGTTCGTCAAGGTTCGAATCCTTGATCCTCTGCCAAAGTTTATAAAAATCCAACCTTGAGTTGGTACCCTGATGGGGACGTGGCGAAATTGGTAGACGCACTGGATTTAGGTTCCAGCGCCGCGAGGTGTGAGAGTTCGAGTCTCTCCGTCCCCACCATCAAAAGAGACAAGGCGATGACCTTGTTTTTTTTCGCCTGAAATTTATAAATCTTAAACGCATAAAAAAGCCCATAACAATGAGCTGAAAAGATTTAAAATTTTATTGCATTCACTTCTTTGAATCGACATCCCTATCTTCAAGTGTATCAAACCTGCTGATCAGGCTTTTAAGTGATCTTCAAATTCTTCACCGAGCTGCATGGCTAAAGCATTGCCGGAGAGGTCACAGGTCACCAGGCCATATTCTTTTTTAAAACTGAAACTGAAGCCACGGTCATCAGCCAGAGTGCGAACTGAATAACCTAATTTTTCTAACCACAGGCGAAAGGCGATCAAGTTTTTAGCTTTAACCACTTTTTTCATGAGATAACTCCTTCATCATTGTTAAAGGATAGATAAGGGTGAAAAAAATTGTTTTAAAGGGCGATTGCCTTAAATAATTTTAATTTAAAGGAAAATGCAGATTTAATGAACATTCATAGCTGGAGAAAAGCCATTAAATATAGCTTAAGTATATGATTTTTATGTTTTTTAAGATGTTGTAACTAAATGTTGTATGTTTTTAAGTTATAAAAATTATAAATTATTTTTAATATTCAACTGGTTAAGAGGGAATTATGAAGGAGACAGTTAAGTAAAAGATTTATTGCATGACTTTTCATGATAAACCGGTTTGATTCTATTTTATTCAAGCAGGCTTGGCCGGAGATTTTCTGAGCAGTATTTCTGTTCCTCTGATTTATACTATGAAAAAACAGATTGAAATTGAAAGATCATGACTCAGCCCAACATCGAACAGTATGTAAAGCAGCAGATTGAACAGATGCAGCAACAGGCTTTAACTCCGGTTGCTGTCATGCTGGGGCATGAAGACTGGCTGGAGTTTAGTGTGCAATCCCAGGTGGCTTATACACCCTTTGGAAGTGCACGTCGCTACCAGCCAGCACTGGGTGGTTTGCTGCTGGTTAGAGTGAATGAAATGAATACGCTACGCGTAATAACGCAGGCAGAACTGGATGCTTATGCGCAAAGCAACCAGATTCTTTAGAAGGATTTAAAATCCTGAGAATGAGGAATTAGAAATTGTCTTTTTGCATTCTCAGTTGCTGGAATTCTTCAACACTATTGGCGCGTAAAAATGGATTGGTTTGAAGTTCTAGCTCAATGGTACTTGGCAGAGTGTTTTGACCGAGCATACGCAAACGCTTCACCTGTTCCAAACGTTCCTGAATCTCCAGGTTGTCTGGCTCGACATGTTTGGCGAACTGTGCATTAGACAAGGTATATTCATGGGTGCAATAGACCTGGGTACGGGGAGGCAAGGCAGCCAGACGCGACAGAGAATGATACATTTGCTGATACGTACCTTCAAAAACACGGCCACAGCCCATCGCAAATAGGGTATCACCACAGAACAACACATCAAGCGTATCAATAAAATAAACGATATGGCCTAAGGTGTGCCCGGGAACGGAGATAACCTGAACTTCAATATCATGAAAGTTAAATTGATTTTCATGTTCAAGCGGATGGCTAATCACCGGAATTTTACTCAGTTCTGCGCGTGGACCATAAACAGGGAGGTTCTGCTCCTGAATTAATCCGGCTACACCGCCAGTATGGTCTTTGTGCCAGTGAGTCAGCCAGATCTGGCTGAGTATCAGAGCATGCTCGGTGCAATAGGTTTTAACCAGTTCTGCTTCAGTCGGATCAATCACCACGACTTGATGGGAAGGTAGATGTTCCAGTAACCAGATATAGTTTTGTAAGGAGTTTTTGACATCAATGCAATGAATTTTGTATGAGGACATAGCGAATCAGCCTAAAGGGTTTTGCTGATAACCTAACATATTTACCGATGTTTTAGCGTTCGCAAAAAGTGCCGATTGATCAAGAAATTATATTAACGATAGTGCTTTGCGATTTTGACGTGGCTACTTCCATAGCCTTTTCAATATTGATGGCTATTTGCCATTCTTTTGATATTGTATGCAGATGTGATTTTGCAGAAGTTATTTTAAAGCAAGAGTGTACAGGACGAAATAGCCTGAATTTTAATAGTGTTTCGGATTTTGCTGCTGTGATTTAGTAGCGCAGTTGTTTTGGCGATTGAATTTCAGTGCATCATTGCCTGCCATATCTTCGCTAAAAATCTTGCGAGATATTCCTTTTACGTCACAAACATAGACATAGATAAATGGTCAACAGACCTTAATATACAGGAGCATAAAAATGAAAATGTACCAGGTGGATGCCTTCACTACAGCACTGTTCAAAGGAAACCCGGCCGCGGTGGTTGTGCTGGACCAGTGGCTAGATGACAGCCTGATGCAGAATATTGCCCTGGAAAATAATTTGTCCGAAACCGCTTTCGTTCAGGTACGGGATGCAGAAAATTATGCGATTCGCTGGTTTACTCCGACCAGAGAAGTGGATTTTTGTGGACATGCTACTTTAGCCAGCAGCTTTGTGCTGTTTAAAGATTTTACATCAGCCAAGACTATTCAGTTTCATGTTAAAGATCTGGGGATTTTTACGGTCACTCAGGATACAGATGGCAAAATCAGAATGGATTTTCCAGTTCGTCGAGCCAAGCAGGTGACAGAATATCCGGATGACCTCAGACAGGCTCTGAGTAAACCTTTTAAAAATGTCTATTTGAATATTCAGGGCTATATTATTGAATATGAATCGGTACAGGATGTTCTGGACGAACGGCCGAACTTTGAATTGCTCAAACAGTTAAATGGCAAGCGAACGGCCATTACGGCAAAGGGGAGCTTGCTGGATGTGGCGATTACCACAGGTGCTACGCAATATGACTGTATTTCTCGTTACTTTGCGCCCAGTAACGGAATTGATGAAGATCCGGTGACAGGCTCAATCCATACTGGTATTGCACCGCTTTGGGCGGAAAAACTGAATAAGAGCGAACTGGTCGCCTATCAGGCTTCGGCACGGGGCGGCGAGCTGTATTGCAGCCTGAAAGCTGAAGATCGGATTGAAATTTCAGGTTATGCCAGGTTATATATGCAGGCTGAAATTTTTATCTAAATTACATTGTAAAACATAATATCGTCTTGGCAGACGGTATGGTATTTCTGGCAATCCGGTTTAAAAGATTATTCAGAGTAAGAGTCATTTTCTAATATAGACCGGTAATAAAAATTCACCTTTAAAATTTTGGATAAAGAATGTTAATACGCTTTAAAAGTTTAACACTGGCGATTTTATTATCTGGTTATTCGGTGCTGAGTCTGGCCCAGCCAGTGCTACTAAAAACTGAGCAGAATGTTGAAGAATATAAATTAGAAAATGGCTTAAGAATTATTCTCGCGCCAAATGACAAAGAAAATAAAGTATTTATGAACACGGTTTATCTGACCGGTTCACTGAATGATCCGCAAGGCAAGGGGGGATTGGCTCATCTTCTGGAACATCTGGCCTTTAAAGGCACTCGCAATGTCAAAGGGGATGAATTCCAGCGTCGACTGGATCAATATACTTTAATGACCAATGCCAGTACCGACTATTATTCTACTAAATATACCAATGTGATCCGTCCCGAGCAGACGGCGCTCAATGAAGTGATTTTTCTTGAAGCCGAGCGGATGGACAAACTGGTACTGCAAGAAAAATATGTCCCGACTGAAATTGATATTGTGAAACGTGAGCGCGAAATTCGTCTGGATCAGCCATTCTCGGTCATGATGGATCAAATTTTTAAAGCGGCTTATGGCAATCAGTATCTTGGACGTTTGGCGATTGGCGATCTGGAGGAACTGCAATCCATTAACATGCAGGAGCTGAACCAGTTTTACCGTCAATGGTATGCACCAAATAATGCCTTCATGGTGATCTCAGGCAAGTTTAACAAGGCGGATGTGCTCAAGCAGATTGATCGCCATTTCAGCCCGATCCAGTCGCGCAATATTCCGGCACAGGCTCAGGTACCGCCTTTAAAACCTGAACAGATCGCACCGCGTGAGTTTAGCGTGCAAAAAGGCAGTGATCTGGCAAAATATAGTATTTATTTAACGGGTGCCAATGAAAGTGTTAAAACAGCATTGGCGATTTCGCCGACGCTATATACGCTGCAACCGAGTGGACATTTGTATCAAAGTATGGTGGAAACCGGGAAATCCACCACAGTGCAATCCGCAACCTGGCTCGACCGGGATTTTAATCTGGTGATGATGGGTGCGATTTATGGACCGAATCATCAGGCACCAGGTGTAAAGGAAGGATTGATACAAGGCATTGAGCAGAGTCAGCCTTTTAATGAAGTCGAACTTAACCGTACAAAAAATCTGGTGCGTAACCAGGCCGATATGATCAAAAATAGTGCAGCCGCGATAGGTTCCCGTCTGAGTGATTATGCAGTGGCTTATTCTGGGGACTGGAGCCAATACTTTAAAGATCTGGATTCGATCCAAAAGCTGAGTGTGAACGATGTCAATCGAGCCTATCAGGTCTTTTTTAAACCAGAGCATCGTATTTTCGGGAATATTCTGCCTACACCAGAGGATCAGAAAAAAGCACAGCAACTGGCGCAGAGCGAAGCCCCACAAAAAAGTTTAGCGCCTTCGGCTGAAGCAGAAGAACCATTAAAGGATGTCAGGGTTTATCAGGCGGAAGTGAAAGATTATGTGCAGCAGTCCAAGCAATATCTGCATGAAAAAGAACAGCAGATCCAGCGCGGTAAGCTGAAAAATGGCATTAAATATGCGCTGTTTCCGACCACTACACGTGATGATAAGGTATATGCCACCATTGCCCTGGATTTTGGTACAGCACAAACCTTATTGAATAAGGGTGAAGTACTGGATCTGATGGCATATCTATTATTGCGTTCTTCAGAAACCCAGAGTTTGCAGCAGATTGCAGACAAGATTATTGAAGTCGGCGGATCTGCCACTGCAAGTGCAGCGGTGAATGGCTTGACCATTCAAATCAGTGCCAAAAAAGAAAAATTCGAAGAGTTTTTTCAGTATGTGGTTGAGGTGCTTAAAAACCCGGTATTTGAACAAAGCCAGTTTGATCTGATCAAGGGGCAGACTTTATCAACTCTGGATCGTCCTTATACGGAGCCAGATACTGTTGCTGGGCTGACCATGTCGCGAATTATTGAAATCTACCAGCCAGGAGATATTCGCTATCATTTTGAACCTGAGCTGGCGACCCGACAGTTTAAAGCGGCCACCCGTGAACAGGTAGTGGCCTTGTATCAGCAGTTTTTTAAAACCCATCATGCACAAATTGCGGTTACGGGTGAATTTAACCCCAAGTCCATGCAAAACATCCTGAAAAAAAGTTTTGCTGACTGGAAAACCCAACAGCCTTATGAACGCCTGAAATCGGTATATAGAGCTTATCCTGCCCAACAAGTTCATGCCTTATCCGAGCAGCGTGAGTTTGGCAGCTATCAGGCACTGATGACTTTGCCGGTGGGAGCGGACAATCCTGATGTGCCGGCTTTGCAGGTCTTCGAATATATTCTGGGGAATTCCCAGTTGTCTTCCCGTTTGGCTCAGGAGCTACGTGAAAAAAATGCCTTGGTCTATGGATTTGGTGCCAATCTCCAGTTTGATGAATGGGCGGAGTCAGGTGCGCTCTCCATTGATGCAAACTATACGGCAGGGAAATCAGCACAAGTTTCACAAGCAGTATATAAAGTGCTGAATGAGCTATTGACCCGGGGTGTCACGGAGCAGGAAGTGGAAGCTGCCAAAGCCAGTATTCTAAAAAAACGCTTAAATGTGCTGGAAGATGATCGCCGTATTCATAACATGCTGGTTCCGCAACTGGATAAAGACCGTAATCTGTTGTATCGGGAAAAACGTGATCAGGCGATTGCTAAACTCAGTAAAGCCGACATTGATGCCGTGATTAAAAAATACATCAAGCCAAATCAGCTGGTGGAAGTGATGGCCGATCAGTATGGAAAAGAAGTTAAGCAATCATAGTGTGAGTAGGTAAATAGAAAAATCCCCTCAAGTCGGGGATTTTTTATTTTTCAATATTATTTAAAGCCCTAATTTAAGTAACTTTTCTGGTAAACAGGATTCCACCTAAAACGCCAGATAGCACAGCACTGGCTAAGCTCCACCAGAAAGTGGCAAAAAGAAACAGGAAAATACCACCTGATGTTAAGATTGCTCCGAAAGCAATATCTTTATTAAAGGGTAAGTGAATCATATGTTGGTAATAGCAGGATGCCATTCCACTAAAACAGATCACCAGGCAAGTATATAAAAGTTTTTCTGACAAGGGACTAGCGATCATTTCTTCCCAGAGCATATGTATTTTCATCCTTTTTTAAGAATCCAGACGCTTATTCTTATAATTTATAAAACGCTTTAGCATTCTCATAAAAGATCGGCTTTAAGGCATTTTCATCATAAGCCTGCACAATATCGCTAAAGGCATCAATAATGTTAGTGAGTGAGCTGCTGACACGGTCCATCGGAAAGTTGGACGCAAACATCACGCGCTTAGCCCCAAAGCAGTTTAAAGCATGCTGAATCAGGGGAGCTGCACGTTCTACTAGTTCCTGTTTAGTTGCCAGTCGTTTTTGCGTGTGAAAATCATGTCCTAAAACAGGCATAAACAAGCCAGACATTTTAGTCGATACATTCGTGCATTGTGCCAGTTCAGCCAGATCCTCTATCCATGCCTGAAAAATATATTCACGTTGCTGAGCTGTCTTGCCAGTGCTTTTACCTACCTTGCCAAATAAACCAGCAGGCGTACCCAGATGATCCAGCACGATAGGTGTGTCTGGAAAGGCTTTGGCCAGCGCAGTAACATCCGCAAGCTGGGTCGAATATACCCAGGCATCAAAGCTTAAATCTTGCTTGGCCAGTTCTTCAAAACCTTTGAGGAATTTTTTATTGCGGTACAGATGTGGTTCATCTGCCCATGCATGAATAGCTTTATCTGCATGGACTGCTGCCATTTTACGGATGCCACGAAACTTGGGTGAGGCTTCGCGATGTAATTGCAGGAGCTGTTTAAAATTTTTCTGTCGTGGATCCGCCGTGGCGACAATCCCACCTAACTGGATATTGTACTGATCAAAAGGAAGTGCAGCGATAAAACGGGTTTCATTTACCACGCCCGTACCTTTCTGTTGATGCCAACTGGCTTCGACATGCACAATCTGCTCCACCTTATAATGACCTGCATCTTTCTTATAATTTCCGGGCAGGTAGGGTGCAGTCAGATGTTCAGTCAAGCCAATCGTCTCAATCACATCTTTAGGTTTTAACAGTCGAACCATCTTGTCTAGCAATCTAGGATGTTTGCCAAACAGCTTCACCGCGAAAGCTGCGGCATGCGGCGTAGTATAGGGATCCCATTGGTGGATATGTGGGTCAATGATTGAAAAGGGAAGTGATTGCATAATATTCTTGGTCTATCCTTAATTTTTATTATTTTTTATATAGGCCTACAGTCAGCCTAAAGTCAATTTTTTGTATCCATAAAAAAAGCCCCGTAGGGCTTTCATTAATGATCGTGGTCGTGTTGATGCTTATTGGCATGAAACTCTTCATTACGACGGAAACGTAAATAGTTTTCAAACTGCTCGCAGTATTCATCATAATTGTCTTCCAGCATCATCTGGAACTGCTGCAAGATATAAGACATGACCTGATCTTTAGCATCGCGCATTTCATTGCCATCTTTAAAATTGTTGGCAGCGACCCAGGTATTAAAACGGGCTGTGCCAAACAGCATTGCAGCGCTGACCTGACCGCGTTTGTCTGCCGGATTTTCCTGAGAACCTTTTTCTACGCGGCTAAATTCATTGGCCTGTTTAATAAATTCATCAGCACGTTCAAAGAATGCAGCATTTAACGCTTCTTCTTCGGTTACATCGGTTGCTTCAATCTTTTGAACCATGAATTTTTCCTGACTATAAAATCTTGATGTCTAATTATAGGCAAAGCCTTGCAGAAACTAAACCTTTGCTTTAATCTAAAAATAGCCTAAGCAATTAAAGTGTGAATACCATGCAAGATGCAATTGCTGTACAAAGCCTGAAAAGTGATATTGCCTTGTTGCGCCAGAATATATGGCCACCCGCAAATCTGGCCAATGTTGAAGGTTTGCCGATTTACTATGGCACCAAGTTGCAGGTGGATGAATATTACAAACAATGGCTGGGTCTGATTGAAAGGGCACAAGACCTGTTTCAGCCGTTTATGGAAGATGAGGTCGTAGATGCAGTTCATCTGCCCGGTCACCTGAATCTACCCTTATTCTATTTTCATGTGGATCGCATCCGTATTAATAAGACTCGGGCCAAAGAATCCAAAACCTATCGCGGTATTGCCAGTCTGATAGAAAAATGCGGACAGTTTGAAGCAGAACAGGTGGCTGCCATGCAGCGTTGGCTGGACAGTGATGAAACAGCAGCGTTGGTGGCCCACCGTGAATTTGTTGACTTACGGACTTATGTATTTCAGCATAGGCAAAGTGAATATACGCGCACCCGATTTTATGTAAATGGGATCGTGCTGAGTGTCGAGCCAGACTTTGAGCTGGTGGATGCACGCGATAAGCCACGCAAACAACGCAGTGACAGTTATAGCGATCCATTGGCGGATAATAATATCTGGAAAGTGTATGGCAAAAATCGTTAAAGCCATGTCGCTATGACCAGAATGGCTCGGTTTTAGTAAACTGTATTAACCGGGCCGCAGCTTCAGCAGACAGGCGTTGTTGTTCAGCTTTAATCCATCCCAGCACAAACCAGACTTTGGGCTGCTTTTTCACATAGGGAAGGAATAGCTCTTCTGCAACGAATAGATCGTTATAATGTCCTAAACTTTCCTGAACGGGCTTTAATGCTTTGAGATAGGCTTTTACTTCCTGCTCGACAAACAGGCTTTGCAAAAATTCAATATTATAGCGTAAACGCTTGACTCGCTTGCGAGTACGATGTCGTGCTTCAATATCCAGCTGTATATAATTGGCTGCATCCTTACAAATTTTGTGGTGCAAGTTGGTGAGACTGGTGCAAAGTGTTTTATGGGAAGAGGGATGTGGCTTAAATTTGCACTGGCTAAAGCCTAAAAGTTCAAGAAACAGCTTTGTAATCACGGGCTGTTGAAACAGTTGACTGATATTGAGCTGCCCTTTAGGAGCAGGAGGTAATACTAAAAGTGGTGAACCGGCTTGTTTTAATTGTGGGAGCAGGCTTTCAGCTAAGGCATCCCGATCGCGGGTAGCGCCTAATTGCTGAAAAATATCCCGCAGCTGATCTTGCCATTCAGCTGGGCATTCTTCGGTTTCGGATTGGAAAATTTTTAAGGCACTGCGTAAACGACGGACTGCAACACGTGCCTGATGCACATGGTCACTATTATAGTGTTCTAAGGCAATTGCCGTTGCATTCGGAAAAAGATGAGTCAGACAGTTTGCTACAATTTTTTGCAGGATTTTAGCAACATCGGTTTCCTCTTTTAAGTTGAGTACAACCTGATGCTGAACTGGAAGTTGCTGTTCATCCTGTAATAGGGCATAACCGCGTTCGGATTTGTTGCGTACATCCAGCCACAACTGATAAGGTTCAACCCAAGTTTCTACACATTCAATCAGTTGATCCAGTGTGCCAGTTTTAAGCTCAAATTCGACTTCATAAATAGGAGCAATCTGGTCTCCAGAGCGAATTTCTCCAATATCGAAAGCTATTTCTATCTGGCTCTGCTGGTAATTATACTGGATGACCTGACGTTTGACCTCTGTTTCGAATTGGAGCAGTAGGGGAGTATTCAGCTTGCCTATTGCCTGCTTGAGTATTTTTTTGGCCTGCTTATCTTTTTGATATAAATGAAAATTACACGATTCTTGCTGGGTTTCTCCCAGGCAATGTTCCAGTTCAAAACGCTCAAACTCATGTCGCGCAGGTGCCTTTAACGTCTGAAACCATTGTTTATCTTCCAGACGTTGCCGCAGTGCGATTTTATGTTGCTGTAATTGCTGATCGTGAGTATCAAAATATTGGGCATATAGATGATGCTGGGCAGGCGCATACTGCTGAAAATCTTGTTCAAACTGGCTGCGTGTATGTAAAGGAATTTGAAATTTCAGTTCAACTTCTGCCATCGGATCACACCTGCACGATGTAACGGGATAGCATTCAATATATCCCAAAGATCCATAGCTGTGTGAGGCACTTCTGCAACAAAAAAGCACGCCGTAGCGTGCTTGAAACTCTTTGATGAGATTTATTTAAGAAATTTGCGACTGACCAGAAACTGTTCGGTCGTTTCTAGCAGCTTTTGTGCATAAACTTCCTGCTTGGCGGTCAGCCAGCCCAGAACAAACCAGTCACTGGCTTCCAGTTCAGTCTGCTGGATATAAAGTGCTGAAGATGCCAGAGTTTGATATTCTTGGGCGGCTTGCTGGGCCTCATTCAAGGCCTTGCTGTATTTTTGCAGATTCTTTACATCATAGACATGCGTCAAAATCGGGAAGCTGAATTTCAGTTCCTGAATACGCATCGACAACTGATCCAGACTGTCAAAATCGGCACTATCTGTTTGATTCATTTGTTCTTGTAAGGCTTTATACTGTTGTTGCAGACAGGTTTGCGCCGCAGTTTTCAGATCTGGCCCGGATTTCTGATGGCCGCTTAAACTGAAAATCAGCAATTCCAGATAATGATGCACATTTTGGGTGGATTTCACCAGATGATTCAGTTTCTCCTGAGCATACAGAATATCTTTGGTCAGGTTTTCTGCGGTGGTCGGATTTTGCAGGAAACTGGCCAGCGTGTTTTGCATATGTTGCAAATGCTGTAAATGTTCAAACTGTTTTTTAAATGCTTCCAGCTGATGTGCCCATTTATCCGAAATGCCTGTATGCCAGTCCTTAAACAGTAGCAGACTTAAATGGAGATGATGCAGGGCCTGTTGTGCCTGCTCAATGTGCTCCTGTTCAGCCACATGCGCCGATATCGCCGCAATATTAGGTAAAAGATGCTGCATCTGCTGGGCAATCAGGCTGCATAGATTCTCGCCTGCACTGGATTTTTTGCTCAGCTGAAATTCTTTAGCCGGTGTTGCCGTGCTAACCTTTTGGGCACTGGCCAGGAGATTGCCTATTTCAGCCTTGCTGCGTACATCCAGCCAGAGCTGATATTTTTTGACCCATTCAAAGCTCATAGCCAGCAGATTTTGCACAGAACCCTGTTTAAGCTCAAACTCGACCTCGTGTACGTCCTGTTCAGCATCTGGCGTGCGGATATGACCAACATCCAGACTGACTTCAATCTGGCTGTCTTCATACTCAATAACACGTAAGGTACGTACAATATCCGTTTCAAACTGAAGTTTTAGATGATCAAATTGTTGCCCTAGGGCACCCACCAGAATTTCCTGAGCTTCAGGACACTGCTGATAAATACTCAGCTCCAGTTCAGGCGAATGAGCCAGTTCTCCAAAATCATGATTATGCTCAAAGCGTTCGATATGACTTTTGCCAGCTGCTTTTAGAGTCTGGATCCAGCGTGTTCCTTCAAGGCGTTGACGCAATGCCACGCCATGCTGAGCCAGCTGACGGTCAGCGGTATCATAATATTTGGCCTGAAGCTGGATCTGTTGCGATTTCTTAGGATCAAGTGCCTTGAGCAGGGCTTGACGGCGTGCTGCCGGAATCTGAAACTTGAGTTCAACTTCAACCATGATAATTATCCTGTCTGCTCAGCTATTCAAATAAGACTGAAGCCTGCTTGCTGTAATGAGATTGCGAAAGATCGCGGAAATATTTTTAGATTTTTAAGCAGCAGATTGTAACCAAATTCAAATCACATGTAAGACTTGACCAAAGGGAAAAAGTGCTGATTAAAGAAATTAATATAAAGTTTCATAGGTATATGTTTATTTAATACTAGAAAATTCAGTAATTAATAGACCCAGAATGAGCTTAAGACTATAGGATGAACAGTCTTTTAATTGTCCAAATTATGCGCTAATGTTGCAGAAAGACTTCAGGATGATGTTATGAATGCACCGATTCAAGTAGAGCAGGGAAATATAGTTGCGGCGTCTCCGCAAATGCCCATTCGTGATTATCATGAATTTTACCGATTTTATCTGACTGAACATCGCCACATTATGAGCCGTCGTCTGCATATTACGGGAAGCAGTATAGGACTTTATTTTTTTAGCAAGGCGCTTCGTCAGCGTAAGGCCAAATATCTGGCTTATGGGCTGCTTTCAGGTTATGCCTGCGCATGGATTGGACATTTTGTTTTTGAAAAAAATAAACCGGCCAGCTTCAAGCAGCCTTTCTACAGCTTTATTTCTGACTGGCGTATGTTTGCTGATGTGTTACGGATGAATATCAGTTTGATTGATACTCAATACGATAAAATTTCTGTTTAATTCATATCCATGTTTTATTGAATAGTGCTTTAATGGATAAGTGCAAACAGATAAAAAGACTTGTAAGCGAAATTTTATTATTTTATTAATCGTGATATGACTTAGTTGAGGTTTTTATCAAGGTAAATTATTCTGAATCAACCAGTTTTCCAAGCCTGGAGCGACCTTCTCCGGGCTTTTTTTATGCCTAAAAATACTGAATCGATCAAGCTGTCGGTGACAGCAATGGGCCAAATTTTTTTATACAGCAGATGATTACATAATTTTTCTACTTATAAAAAGACTTTTGAGGTTGGAGAACAAGTGCACTGTCTCCCCTTAGATAAAAATAGATTCAGGCTTTGATATTCAGCGGTTTACTTCACTGAACCACAAAAATAACAACGCTTCGGGCTATAATAGAGCCATTCTATTAGTGGCGAGTACGATGCGCGGTCTATATTTAATTACCAATGATGATGCATTGGAACTTTTATTAGAGAAACTCGAAGCAGCCTTGGCGACAGGCCATATTGCGATCTTGCAATACCGCCGTAAAAAAGTGGCAAAACCGGATCAAGACGCAGAAGTTGAGCTAATAAAAGCGTTAGCAGAGAAATACCGGACACCTTTTGTGATTAATGATGATCTGGCTCTGGCAGAAAAATTCGGCTTGGGGGTGCATCTGGGACAGTCGGATGGTGAGATTTCCGACGCTGCTGCACGTTTGCCACATGGCGCAATTATTGGACGTTCATGCAATAATTCAATTGAACTTTCAGACAAAGCCATTGCTGATGGCGCCACTTATGTCGCTTTCGGGGCGATCTATGCCACCGATACCAAACCTGAAGCGGGTAATATCGGGCTTGAAACGCTAAAGCAGGCGAAAGCAAAATATCAGTTGCCGATTTGTGCAATTGGGGGGTTAAGCGTAGAAAACTCTCAGGCCGTGATTGAAGCAGGGGCTGACCTTTGTGCGGTGATCAGTGATATATTAGCCTTAGCGGTTCAAGACATTCCTGCGCGTGTAAATGCGTGGGCTGCATTGTTTGCAGAAACAGTTTAATTTGATTTTTTTTGTTTATATTTCATTTTTTAGTTGAGTGCATCCATGAGCTTATCTCCAAAGCAAGAGCAATTGTTTAAACAGGCCAGTAAACATATTCCAGGCGGCGTGAACTCACCAGTGCGTGCATTTAATAGCGTAGGCGGTACGCCAGTTTTTATTGAGAAGGCGCAAGGGGCTTATCTCTATGATGTCGATGGTAAACGCTATGTAGACTACGTTGGTTCGTGGGGGCCAATGATTTTGGGTCATGCACATCCTGCAATTATTAAGGCTGTACAAGATGCCGCTGTAGACGGCTTGAGCTTTGGTGCGCCGACCGTGCATGAAACGACACTGGCGGATATTATCTGTGACATCATGCCATCAATTGAATTGGTTCGTATGACCAACTCGGGTACTGAAGCGACCATGACTGCGATCCGTCTGGCACGTGGTTATACAGGCCGTGACAAGATTGTCAAATTTGAAGGCTGTTACCATGGTCATTCCGACTCTCTGCTAGTCAAAGCCGGCTCAGGTCTTTTGACTACAGGTGAGGGCGAGGCGACATCGGCAGGTGTGCCGGCTGATTTTGCCAAACATACTTTAACGCTGCCATACAATGATATTGCAACTTTAAAGGAATGCTTTGCCAAGTTCGGCTCTGAAATTGCCGGTGTAATTGTCGAGCCAGTTGCAGGTAACATGAACCTGGTCGCACCCGTTGAAGGATTTTTGCAAGCGATTCGTGATGTGTGTGATGAACACGGTTCGGTATTTATTATTGATGAAGTCATGACCGGTTTCCGGGTCGGACTAGGCGGTGCGCAGGCGCATTATGGGGTTACGCCAGACTTGACGACTCTAGGTAAAATTATTGGTGCTGGTCTGCCAGTGGGGGCTTTTGGTGGTAAACGAGAAGTCATGGAGTGCATTGCACCACTTGGTAAGGTCTATCAGGCAGGCACATTGTCTGGTAACCCGCTGGCAATGCGTGCAGGTATCGAGATGTTTAAACATCTGCGCGAGCCAGGCTTCTATGAAAAACTGACTGCACAACTTGAAAAACTTCTTACAGGCTTGCAAGCGGCAGCAGATGAAGCGGGTATTCCATTCAAGACTCAACAAGTGGGCGGCATGTTCGGTCTGTATTTCACGGATCAGGTAGACATCACCAGTTTTGATTCCATGTTGAAATGTGATGTTGATGCTTTCCGTAAATTCTTCCATGGTATGTTAAAACGTGGAGTAAATCTGGCGCCATCCGCTTTTGAAGCTGGCTTTATTTCCGCAGCACACAGTGATGACGATATTGCCTTTACGCTTCAGGCAGCGGCTGAGACGTTTGCCGAAATGAAAGCCTAAACTTTTTAGTTTTCTGCTATTTATTTAAGCCTGAATTCGTTCGGGCTTTTTTTATAGAGATCTTGAACAAGGAAAAAGAGGGATGCACATCAAACATTATCTAACTTTAAATGATGCCGAATTTTTATTAGATCAGGCATATCAATATGCCATGCAGAACAATTTTAAGGTTAGTATTGCGGTTATGGATGAAACCGGTCATTTGCTGTTAATGAAGCGTATGGATGGTAGTTCACCAATGACTGCAAATCTGGCAATTGAAAAAGCAAAATGCTCAGCCATAAGTGGCCGTCCATCCAAACTATTCGAAGATATGATTAAAGGTGGTCAGATGGGTTTTCTGACTATGGAAAGTTTTTCGGGCATGCTAGAAGGTGGAGAGCCGATTTTATATCAAGGCCAACTGGTGGGGGCGATGGGTGTTTCCGGGGCGAAATCATTTCAGGATACTGAAATAGCACAAATGGCCATTGAGAAGTTTTTGGCCCAGCAAGCGGTGTGATTATTTGTAAATGAGACATTTTTATAATCAGTTGCCGGGATATTGATTAAGAAAATGCGTGTCATCTTAAGTTTAAATAAAAAATCATGATCTCTTTTAAGGTCTTGATTATAAATATATTTTTTGAATTTATCAGGTCTATATTAATTTTAGGAAATCTTGGGATAAAAATGAAATTACTGCTGAATAATAAAAAATTCATGAATACCAACAATACAGCGAATGGAGAAGTATCCGGTGAAACTATTTTTCACTATCACCAAGTCGGTAAACAAATAGAAGCTACATATTCTGGAGGCCGGATTATAAGTGGACATTTAATAGGTTTCATGACTTCTGAAAGCACATTTACAATGAGCTACCATCACATAAATGAAAAGAATGAATTACGTGTAGGTCAGTGTAATACTGAGATTGAAATCCAGAATAATGGAAAAATTAAACTCATAGAAAATTGGCAATGGCTTAATGGAGATTGCTCTAAAGGTGAATCATTTCTTTTAGAAATCTAGCAATTACGTAAAAGAGGTTTAAAAGATGTGCTGCTCTGATTTTATATCAGGGCTGCATAGTATATTGATTTTAGATAAATTGCTATTTAGCACAATCTATAGTTGTATGACTATATCTTCCTTATGGATAAGTTCAGGATTGTGAGTAATAGCTATGATCGTCACGCTATCTTTTAGGCTACGCATATGAGACATAATTTCATGCTCTGTTTCTATATCTAAATTTGAACTGGCCTCATCCAAGAGCAGAAATTCGGGATCAGCATATAGTGCTCTCGCTATAGAGATCCTTTGTTTTTCTCCGCCAGAAAGAGTCATGCCTCTTTCCCCAACTTTGGTATCGAAACCATCGGGCATCATGATAATACGATCTAAAATTTGTGCTTTTTGAGCTGCCTGATAAATTTTATGGTCATCATAAGGCCGCCCTAAACAAATATTATTTTTAATCGAATCATTCAGTAACATTACTTCTTGTGGAACTACACCTACTTGTGAAAACCATGTATTACGGTCAATACTGTTTAAAGAAATATTGTGCACTACAATATCTCCTTGATCAGGTTCAATTTGTTTTAAAATCAACTTGAAAATAGTTGATTTACCTGCCCCACTATCACCTGTTAGAAAAGTGATTTTTCCACGTTTTGCAGTAAAGTTAATATTCTGAATTCTACGTCCATTTGAATAAGTGAAAGATACATCCTGAAATTTTAAGACACCAGAAAGATGTTTACTCTCTGGACAGTTTGCTGTTAATTGTTTTGAGTTGTCTGCTAATTCTGGTTCGTTCCACATTCTGGCAAAAGGTTTGAATTCTATATAAGATTGATTAAATTCAAGTATACATCTCCCGATCATTTCAAAAGGTGTATTAAGTTGAAGCAATAGAGTATTAAATAAAACCAGATCGCCCACACTCATACGACCTGCCTGAACATCAGGAATAAGAATATAAAAAGTAATAATAAACTGAATGCTAAGAGCCAAACCAAAAATAACAGCATAGTAAGTACGCTTTAAAGAATATGAGGTCAGGCTTTTCAATATTTGTTTAGAACCTTCCTGAAACCGATGCTCTATCCAGGCAGCTGCATTAAAAAATCTTAAGATATCCATCATAGACATGGCATTGCCCACCAACTGGGTGTTTTTTTGTCTTTCACTGGTTGCTACTTTTAAATATTCTTCTATGCGTTTACTTGAAAAATATGATAATCCAATAAAAAATGACCCGTATAAAAGAACAATTGTCACCACCTTAGGATCTAGCTTCAGGCCGAGAATAAAGCATGAAAAAACAATTTGTAAGGCACTTGGGATAAAGGAAATCAGACTTAATTGCATCACTTTATTCAATGCAAATGCTCCCTGATTTTGCATTGCCTGAATTTCAGCAGGATTATGGTCAATAAAAAAGTGAGATTCTTTTAGAATGATTTTCTTAAAAAAGTTTGTAGAGCTAATATAATTCAAGGTTTTTGCAAGAATGACAGATAGGTAAATTACAGCTTCTTTAAAAATTAAAGACAGCCCAAGTAACACTGCATAAAAAAAGAAGCCTAAACCTATTATAGTCTCTACAGAATTACTTAAGGTAACTTTGTCAATCATTGACGCAAAGGTATAAGAAGCCAAAACTGCAAGTATTGTTGACAACAAAATAGAACAGCATAATAAAAAGATATAAATCTTTGATTGTTTAATAAATAATTTGCTGTTTTCAAATAATGTATGTTTAACGTTCTGTAGATCATTCTGAGGGGAAGTGTGCAAATTTCTCTCCACCTTTATCTCAAATAATTTTAGTTCACTTTATCAATTATTTCTTAAATTCCCTATCTCATTTAATATGGTAGCACTTGGATGAACTTCTATTGGTATTGGTTTGATTTCAGATAGGTTTTTCATCAGCAAACTTTGTTGAGGAGAGCTGACGTTTATTAAGCTACTAAATTCTGCCTACTATAATAATCGAAGAGCGGGAAAAATTAAGTAAGCCTGATCATTAATTAAAACTCCGTAAAACTTATACTGTCGTCATTCAAATCCATAAAAATGAAAATAATACTTTTAAGATGAAAGAATTAAATCAAATTGATAGTATCTCTAGGGAAAGAGCCATAATTCATTAACTCATTCACTATTTTGTAAAAAGACAGTATGCTTAGGCCTGTAACAAGGAGCATACATGTATCAAGTACTTGCGCGAAAATATCGTCCTCGTAATTTTAATGAGTTGGTGGGTCAAAACCATGTTTCACGTGCCTTAACCAGTGCACTTGAGCGTGGCCGTTTGCATCATGCCTATTTATTTACAGGAACGCGTGGAGTGGGGAAAACCACCATTGCCCGTATTTTGGCGAAGTGCTTGAACTGTGAAACGGGTGTGACTGCAACACCGTGTGAAGTTTGCCCGACCTGTACGGCGGTCAATGAAGGACGTTTTATCGATCTGATCGAGATTGATGCCGCATCCCGTACTAAAGTGGAAGATACCCGTGAGCTGTTGGATAACGTACCTTATGCGCCAACCCAAGGTCGCTTTAAGGTTTATCTGATTGACGAAGTGCATATGCTGTCTACGCATTCTTTTAATGCCTTGCTCAAGACTTTAGAAGAACCCCCAGAACACGTTAAATTCCTGTTTGCCACCACAGATCCCCAGAAGCTCCCGATTACGGTGATTTCCCGTTGTCTGCAATTTACCTTGCGTCCTTTGGCGATAGATGAAATTACCGAACATTTAGGCAATATTTTAAGCAAAGAAAGCATTCAGGCCGATCAGGATGCGATCTGGCAAATCGCGGAATCTGCCCAAGGGTCTTTACGTGATGCTTTGTCTTTAACTGATCAGGCGATTGCCTATGGTCAAGGAGCCATTCAGCATCAAGATGTCAAAGACATGCTGGGTCTGATTGACCGTACCATTATTTATGACCTGATTCTGGCAATTCATCAGAATCAAAAAGCACGGGTTAGCGAACTCTTGCTTCAGTTCCGTCAGCAGGCACTGGATGTATCCCTAGTTCTGGATCAGCTGATTTCGACCTTGCATGAACTGGCATTACTCCAGTATCTGCCAGATTTAAGCCTGAAATATAGTGCTGAAATCAATAAAAAAATCATGCAGCTATCTGCGCTGATTTCTCCACAGGACCTACAGCTTTACTATCAGATTGCCTGTAAAGGACGAGCCGATTTACAGCTGGCCGTCACTCAGGAGCAGGGCTTTGAAATGACAGTATTGCGTTTACTGGCTTTCCGTCCAATCCAGCCTCATGAAATTCCGGTCACTCAGGCTACGCCAGCTCCAGCAGAGGAGACGCCCTCGACCCGTTTGCAACCGCCCCTAAAAAACAGTCAGACGGAAGCTGTAGAGGCAGCCCCTGCCTTTGATGAAGTTTCATTAGAAGATACAGATAAGGCTGAAACGCTATCATCATCATCTGAACCATCTTCGGATGATTTTCTGGAAGATGAAGTAGCAGAGACTGAATCTGGTACTCCTGCATTCAGTCAAACTCCAGATGCAACCGTTCTGCCTGTCAGTGAGGTCGTTAGGGCCGATACTGAATCTGCCTCTATACTATTTGATCCGGAAAGTGGCGATGCGCTGTTTGGATTTGAAGACATTGTCGCGACAGAGACCGTTGAAGAAAGTACCGACAGTAGTGATGATTTTCTTTTGGCGGAATATTTGCCGGCTGAGGCAGCTTCCATTCATCATGAAAAGACCGGGCAAAACCTTGTACTTGAAGCAGCATGCGAAGAGGTGGTGGCCGAGCAGCAGCTGAATGAAACAGCTATTACATTAGAATCTCAGCCAAGGGCACAGCTTGCAAAAACTGAGCAGAATAATTCTGCAGATTTAATGCCTCAGGATATTCTAAAAACACCTGAACAGGTGCTGGAAGGTGAGTGGACGGTGGAGAAATGGGAATACTGGTTTAGAAATAGCCAGCTTTCTCCAGCGGTACAAGAGTTGGCACAATACGGTATTATGAGTGGCCAGATTAATGCAACATCGGTATTTCATCTGCCTGAACAATATCAGCAGTTGTTTAGTCAGTTGCAGCACATTCTGGAAGAAGCGCTGAAGGAGAAATGGCCACAGACTTTCTTTACGGTCAAATTTGAAGATGTCGAGCAACTTACGCCATATGTCATGCAACATGAACGTAAAGCACGAGCTTTTAAACGTGCTAAAGAGCTACTCTATGCCGAGCCGGCAGTGCGTGACCTGATTCGGCAGTTTGATGGCGAACTGCAAAATATTCAGCTGAAATAGAATATATCTTAATACGAAGTATATTCTGCTAAAGCATCCCGCATTTCTTTAGAAATCGGGATGCTTTTTCGTGTTTGACGGTCTACAAATACATGAATAAAACTGCCCTGAGCTGCTGCGCTGTCTGAACCTTGCTTAAAAATTGCCAGATCATAACATAGGGAAGATTATCCTATTTTTTCAATTGCCACAGCCACCTCAATGATCTCAGGATAAGACAATTCTTGATTAAACTGACAGTTGGAGCTAACCACCAGTCCGATAAAAGCAGAAGATTTCGGGTCGAAACCTGTTTTTTGAATGAGCAGTGTATTCGCTGCCGTGTCAAAATAGCTGTAATAGGTGACATTATTGACATGTCCATACAAGTCATTATCGGCCCAGCGGGTCTGAATAGGCAGAAAAAAAGAATATTGCGCGCGCTGTTTAATAGTTAATTTCATAAAGTTTAAGATTCAAGCGATTAGGTCGGAAAATATGGTCTATTTTTTTTAGATAAAAACTAATAAATTGCCTGATAAATCTGGTAAGCATCCTCTACGCTCAGCTCTCGTGGATTGTTCTGCAACAGACGTCCTTGTTTCATGGCATCCTCTGCCATAACTATCAGCATATGCTCAGGAATATCCAGTTGTCTGAGTTTTAAAGTGAGTCCGCTGTTGGTTAAGTGATTATTAAAATGGTCAATAAACAGATCCGCCAGCCCATCATGACAGCCCTTGCTTTGTGGTTCCAGCCAAGTCATAAGCTCGGCATAGCGCTGTTTGGCAGCCGGTATATTGAATTTCAGAACTTCAGTCAGTACCAACGCATTACTATGCCCATGAGAAATATGGAAATGTCCACCTAAAGGGTAGGCCAGCGCATGTACCGCACCGACAGGTGCATTGGCAAAAGCCTGCCCGGCCAGCATTGAACCGACCAGCATATTCTGTCGTGCTTCCAGATTACTGCCATCTTTGAGTACCAGAGGCAGATTCTGGTTCAAAAGTGTCAGGGCATGCTTGGCCAGTATATCTGTATAAAAATTTTTCTTGAGCTTTGAGGTATAAGCTTCAATTGCATGCACCATGGCATCAATGCCGGTCGCTGCTGTGATATGTGCCGGCAGGCTCTGGGTAAAACTGGCATCTAAAATTGCCGTATCAGCATAGAGAATAGGGGCCACAATCCCACTTTTAGTGGTTTCTCCGGTTGTTACAATGGAAATAGGCGTGACTTCAGAGCCGGTTCCTGCCGTAGTAGGCACCAGAATAAGCGGCAGACGCGGGCCAGTGGCCTGATCAA
>NZ_SMTB01000041.1:0-23754 GCF_006864105.1 Acinetobacter sp. RF14B
GCAGGCTGCTCATGAGGGCTGGAATCTGGATCAGTCCACCGCCTCCCACCGCTGCATCAATCGCCCCTGCCATAAAGGCAAAGACGACCAGACTGATGATAATCTCAAGCTCCATGTGAATAAAACCGAATTAGAGATTAAGTACGCGTTTTGGCACCAGACGTTTACGCTCGGTAATTTCTGCCAGCCCCAGACACTGATCGCCATGAAAGACCAGTACCTGCGGTTCAGCAGGATGATCAATATTACTTTCCATCCCCCGGCTAAAATACTCCGCGCGGCCTTCCGGCACCTGAATGTGCGTAAAATGCTGGACCGGAGCATAGGCAGCTAAAAGCAGGGCTTCGCGCTCTGCTTCAGGCAGACTTTCCAGATATTCGAGGGTATAGCCAGGAATAAGATCAAAATGTCCAGTTCGGGTACGGTGCAGATAAGTCAGATGACCATACGTTCCCAGCGCTTTGGCAATATCTTCACCGAGTACACGAATATAAGTGCCTTTGGAGCAGGTCACATCCAGCGTGATACTGTTTTCAGTAAAGGACAATAAGGTAATTGCATAAATAGTGATTGGGCGAGCTTCGCGTTCAATCTCAATGCCTTGGCGAGCCAGCTCATATAACGGTCGGCCTTCTTTTTTGAGAGCCGAATACATCGGTGGCACTTGCTGGATATCCCCGGTGAACTGAGCCAAGACCTCTTCAATACGTGCTTCAGTCAGCTCGGGCACCGCCTGCTCCAGTAGCACTTCACCTTCGACATCACCCGTGGTGGTGCTATGACCTAAAAAGATGGTGGTCTGATAGCGCTTGGTCGAATCCAGCAGATAATGCGAAAACTTGGTCGCCTCTCCCAGACAGATCGGCAATAAACCGGAGGCCAGTGGATCCAGTGCCCCGGTATGGCCTGCCTTTTGCGCACGGTACAGCCAGCGGACTTTTTGCAGTGCCGCATTAGAGCTGATGCCCAAAGGTTTGTTTAACAGAAATACACCGCTGATATGACGACGCTGAATTTTAGGAGAAGCTACTTTCATGGCACAACATCAGACATTTTTTTAAATTGGTGCAATGGTAAAACCCTGCTCGATGATTTACAACTTGTCTATGCCGTTGAAATACATTTATGGCATATTGGGTCTATTCAGACTGGATTCCTCAGGAAAGAAAAACAAAAAAGGTGCATAGGATATGCAGAAATACAAAATCTGGATTATTGTGGCGCTGGTGCTCCTCTGTATGCTCACCCTGATTCTGTGGCTAGCTCCCAAAGATAAGACTGAAGCACATATAGCTACGCCGTCATCTTCCGCCACTGCCCCCCAGCAACAGACCGTATTGCTGAACCAGAACCCGGCCAATGCCATGTTTGCCAGTTCCAGTCAGCAGGATACGGAAATCAATTGTCAAATGCGTCTTGATGCCAGTCAGCGCTTAATAGTGAATGAACAGACCCGTAACTGTTTTGAATATTTTATTACCCAGTATGGCGAAAAAACACTGGAACAGATCGATACCGATTTTCAGGGCTACATTTCGCAGAATTATCAACAACCTGCGCTCTCACAAATTCTGAACTTGTGGAAGCGTTATCTGCAATACCGTCAGGCCCTAGGTTCTTTAAACCCGCCCTCTGGCCTCAATCAGGAAGACCCGGCTTATTACCGCAGCATCTATACTGCTACCCAGAATTTACGTCAACAGTTTTTCTCGCAGGGTGAAATTGAAGGCCTGTTTGGTACAGAAGATAACTACCATGAATATACCTTGGAACGGATGGCGGTTCTGGCAGATCAACAGCTGAGTGAAGCAGAAAAAGCCCAGCAACTGAAAAACCTATTCGAGCAACTGCCTCAGGACTGGCAGGAAAATCTGGAACAACTGAACAAGCTAGAAGATTTACGTCAATTAACGGCTGATATTAAAGCTCGCGGCGGCTCTGCTGAAGAAATCCGGCAGATGCGTCTGAATCTGGTGGGTCCGGCCGCCACCCAGCGTTTGGAAAAACTGGATATAGAACGGGCCAACTGGAAAAATGATGTCAACCACTACCTTTATGCACGGGACAACATCTTAAAAAGTGGCATAAGTGATAATGCCAAACAGCAAGCTATTCAGGAGCTGCGGGTACAGTCCTTTAAAAAGCCCGAAGACCGTTTGCGACTGGACACCTTTGAACAGCTGCATGATCAGGGAGGTAAATTACCTTATCCAGATTGACATGCTCTCCTGATCAGATCAGGTCAGAGAAGCTGGCTCCTTGCTGGATCTATTCATCGGATTGACAAAGATCCTACCTCAATAGAGCTAAACAAGTATGTCAGCCACTGTTCATATGGTGTCGCGTTTTCAAGAGTTTATAAAAGCTATCTCGAATAGTTGGTGCGCCACTATTTTTTCAGCTTGCTCTTGTCCTGAAATGATATGGTCTTTAGCCGACAGTCTGAGAAGAATAAGCAAAAGAAAAACAATATCTCCCCATGAGCAGCGCAGCATGGACTGCAAAATTTTAGCGCTGGAACTGACAACCTATTTAATAAAGCTTATAAAAAAGGAATTTATGAAAATGTTGAGGCAATTTCAGCCCGCATTGGCTGTCACGCTCACCAGTAGCATAGTGCTTGGCTTATCTCTACATACCCAAGCAGTGTGCCAGTGCCACGCGGGTCATTGCAAAAGAAAAATATGGCGCGGATTGCCATAACAACAACAAGCAGGAGTGATTTATGAAATATGGACTATTTATAGCAGGCTTGCTCTTCGGCTCAAGCTCTGTCATGGCACAAACTCCCACGCTGGCCAGTCAAGCCACTGCAAAAGTCAGCTCGAACTACGCCAAAACCCAATATCCGATAGTTTTTGCGCATGGTATGGCAGGATTTATTCGTATAGGCACGGATCAGTTTGGACTGGATTACTGGTATCAGATTCTGCCAGATTTGGCCCGTAATGGCGCCAATGTCTGGGCCACGCGTGTATCACCCTTTAACTCATCTGAGGTACGGGGTGAACAGCTTAAACAGCAGGTTGAAGAAATTTTAGCCATTACAGGCGCTGAAAAGGTCAATCTGATTGGTCACTCGCATGGCGGCCCGACGATTCGCTATGTGGCAGGTGTAGCCCCTAACTCCGTTGCCTCCTTAACTACAGTGGGCGCACCCCATAAAGGTTCTCCAGTGGCGGATTTAATTCTAAAAGCGCAAGGCAGATTTATTGAAGAAGCTTTGGTCGGTAGCATTAACCTGATGTCTAAAGCAATCACTTGGGCACAGGGCCTAAACCCAAACAGTTTCCCGCATGATTCCATAGCGGCAGGTAACAGTCTTACACTGGCCGGCGCAGCTGAATTTAACCAGAAATATCCCCTCGGGATGCCCACAACAAGCTGTGGAGAAGGCAGCTATAAACAGGGAGGCATTTACCACTATTCTTTCACTGGTGTTGGAACGGTCACCAATATTCTTGATCCGGACTCCGCTTTACAACTCACCAGCTTATTAATAGATGGAGGACGGGATAATGATGGCCTGGTGGCACGTTGTAGCGCAAAATTCGGTAAAACCATTCGCGATAATTACCACTGGAATCATCTGGACGAGGTTAATATGGTATTGGGTCTTAAAAGTCTATTTGCCCCTGATCCGGTCAATGTCTATCGCCAGCATGCCAACCGTTTAAAGTTACAGGGTCTTTAAGGTCAAAGATGATTCTGGAGCGACTATAGTGAATATCTCAGTTGTTTTAAAAAACTTGATGAGCAAGTGGTGATTTTCCATTCACCGGCCAACAGATTAAAAGTACAGGCATATAAACTACAGATATAAAAAATGCGCCGATAGGCGCATTTTTTAACTCGTGATAAAACTTAAAATTAAGCTTTAACTTTACGAGCTGGTAATTTTTCACGGATACGCGCAGCTTTACCAGACAATTCACGCAGGTAGTAAAGTTTAGCACGACGAACGGCACCACGACGTTTCACTTCAACTTTAGCTACGATTGGAGAATGTGTTTGGAAAACACGTTCAACACCAACACCGCTAGAGATTTTACGAACTGTAAACGCAGAGTTTAAACCACGGTTTTTGATTGCAATTACTACACCTTCAAAAGCCTGAAGACGTTCACGATCGCCCTCTTTTACTTTTACAGAAACAATAACTGTATCACCTGGTGCAAATTCAGGTAGATCTGTTCTTAATTGTGCATTTTCAACTGCTTGAACTAAAGGATGCTTACCGCTCATGGGGTATCTCCGATTAGCGCGGGTCAGAAGGGGTCTGATATCCGCAGGGTATAGAGGCTAAAGCGCATGTTACCCATTAAACTTTTTCTTTATGCTTGACCACTTCAATACATAAAGAGCCTAATAAAATACTTAATTAAATTTAAGTATTTTGCTCAGGTAAAGCCTTAAAGCAGTGCTTTAAGTTTACTTACCCTTGCTCATCTTTGAGCCATTTTTTTTGCTGCTTGCTTAGCTCAACTTGCTCCACCAACTCTGGGCGGCGTTCAAGTGTACGCTGGTAACGCTGCAAAAACCGCCATTTTTCAATATTTGCATGATGCCCAGACTTTAATACCTCAGGCACATCCAAACCTTCAAAATGATCTGGCTTGGTATATTGCGGACAGTCTAACAGACCGTCCACAAAGGAGTCTTGCACATGAGATTGCTCATCAGACATGGCATTCGGAAGTCTCCGAATAATGCTGTCTAATAAAACCATCGCAGGCAGCTCACCGCCCGACAAGACGTAATCCCCGATTGACCATTCCTGATCAACATATTTCTGGATCAAACGCTCATCGACCCCTTCATAACGTCCACAGAGTACAATCAGACCGTCATACCGAACGAAATCCTGTACTGCTGCTTCATTTAAGGTTTTACCTTGGGGTGACATATACACCACCGGTACATGAACCGCACCTGCATCATTTGCAAGCTCTTTGGCACGGTGAATTGCTTTTGCCAGCGGCTCAGCCATCATCACCATACCCGGACCACCCCCAAATGGACGTTCATCCACCCGTTTGTAGTTGCCCGTTGCAAAATCACGTGGATTAATACAGTGAATCTGCATCAAATCCCGTTTTGCTGCGCGCCCGCTAATCCCGTAGGCTGTAATCGCTTCAAACATTTCAGGAAAAAGCGTAATGACTGCAAAAAACATCGCAGACTCCTCTATTTCCGAAATATTAGTAATCTACGCCCCAATTTACGTAGATACGACCAGCTTCGAGATCAACACGCTGGACCACATCTTTGTGCCATGGAATCATTCGCTCTTCACCATCAACGCTCTCGGCAGTCGCACGAACCACCATAACGTCATTGGCACCTGTCTCAAACAGCTCATGGATTTGACCGAGGTTGACTTCCTGCTCATCATCGTCCAGACCTAACACCGTTAGGCCTTTCAGATCAGACCAGTAATACTCGTCCACGCCTGCTTGTGGCAGCTGCGATTTTGCAATCCAGATATTTGCACCCACCAGGTTATCTGCTGCAGTGCGATCGCTCACACCTTTCAAGCTGACCACCAGGCCCTTACCATGCGGTTTCCAACGTTTTACATCGACAATTTGCCAACCTGCTTTAGTCTCAATGTACCAAGGCAGGTAGTCAAATATGTTGCTCATGGGTTCTGTATTGGAATAGACCCAGAGCCACCCATTTAATCCATATGCTGAACGTAACTGTCCAATCTGAATACGATCTTCGGGAACATTCTGTGTTGGTGTCATGGGCTACCTACTACTTAATTCGTTAAAATTATGCAGCAGCTGCAGCTTTCTTAGCTTGAGCAGCTAAAGAAGCAACACGCTCTGAAGGTTGAGCACCTTGAGCCACCCAGTGAGCGAAACGATCAGCATCTAAACGAAGTTTTTCTGCTTTACCTTGAGCTGTTGGGTTGAAGAAACCGATACGTTCGATGAAACGACCGTCACGCGCATTGCGGCTGTCAGTTACAACGATTTGATAGAATGGACGCTTTTTAGCACCACCACGAGTAAGACGAATAACAACCATGATAGAACCTTATAGTTTTTACGGATTATCCCTGTATCGACCATCGATACAATTCAAACCCCTTTCATAGAGGGCCGTATTTTACGCGATGTTTGCCCTGAATGAAAGATTAAAAAGTGGGTTGGCTACAATTTTAGGTTTAGCGCCCGTCCCAAGTAGATGTTTCACTCAAGGCACAAGCTACCGCACCCTTAGCCCAAAATTTCTGGTTTCTTTGATTTAAACAAAGAACACCATTATTAGCAACCACAGTACCTGTTTTAGGAGTAGCTACAAGTGTCCATGTACTCAACCCGACATTAGTTAAAGCGACGGTATATAGGACTTCACCTTGTGATGGAATATTTCCTGAGTGCTGTATATCTGCTAACGTAATAGCCGTTAGTGTCCCTCCAACATCTTTCATATAAGAAAAATTAGCAATTTTATAGCGCTGTATTTTTTGAGCAATATCCAGTAACTCAGCTTGAGCTTCAGTTCTTTTTGTTTTTCGAACATATTCCTGATATGAAGGATAAGTAATCGCAGCAAGGATACCTATAATTGCCACCACAATCATGAGTTCGATAAGCGTAAAGCCTTTATTTTCATTTACCATTCTTCATGCCCCGTTCCACACGTCATGGTCGTGGTATTAATATTAGCCCAAGTCTTATTTTTACAGCGCAAGCCTGTGCTTGACATTAAGAAGCTAAAGTTTCGCGTATCTTTACTTTCAGCTGTCACAACCCATGTTTGTCCGGTGGCGCCAGGAACCAAAACAAAATTATACTTAACGGCTGTTCCAGTTGCTCCTTTAGGCAGCACCCTCAAATCCATTGGCACATTAGCTCCCTCATAGCTAAAGTTGCGAGACTTATGCTTATCTAACATCATTGCTATTTGTTGAAGTTGGTCTTGTGCTTGCGCAGCCTGACCACGTCGTACAATAGCTTGATAGGATGGAATCGCAACTGCAGCAAATATAGCTACAATTACGACTACAACCATGAGTTCAACCAAAGTAAAACCTTTTACTGGTGAAATATTTAAATTCATAAGTCACCTATCAGTTTTTAAGCGCTAGTTTTTCATACCAACGTTGAGGAATCAGACACATTTCTGTTGCCTCACCACCACCAAAACCACCAGTCACAGTGAGTGCAATACGGCCACTTGTTTGAATACAATAATTTTTTGCACTAGAATCACCTTTCGCTTCAGGTGGACATGCTTCATCACCACAAGTTACCGGTGGGCAGCTGTCACCTTCACAATCAGGATTTCTACTACCTCCATCATCTTGACCACCAACGGTCACAGTATGAATACCCACACCAATTACAGCACGTGAATCAGCTGGCTTCGAAGCACACTGGCCATATGGCAAACAGAAAGCTGTAATCATACTTTCACCTTTAACCCCAGCACCACAGTCACCAGAAATACCGGGTTTACTAGCATCAAAAGTAGAAACATATAATTTATAGTTCATCACCAATGGTGTACCAAATACTTTCTCACTTTGTTTTTTATAGCTACTACAATTTGTCAGTGCTCCATCTACTCCAGCTGTACAGTTTTGGAAGCGATAGAACCAGCCTTTGCCTGAATAAGGTGCAACAGGATTAGTGGTTGAGAAGCGATTACTATCGGTAATTTCTCCTAATTGTGTTTTTATGACGCTTTCAGTTTTAAGAGGCGCTGTTGCCGCTCTATTGAACAAATCACGGCGTGCAACATCTTTATCATAAACATTATAAATAGAATCGTAGTCATAGCCTGCTGTAGTGGTTGTATAATCTCGTAAAGGTTCGCTTCTATTACCACTGCCTATTGAAATCAGTGCAAATGTTTCACCGCCTGCATTATATAGAGAGAAACTCGGCATATCATAGAAACGTGGACTTTTCTCTGCCGCATTTAAATTTAATAGACGGACTGGAGTTTTGGGTACAGCTCCTATCTTACCTTGTTTATTATCTAAATCGATTCTAAATACCTGACCGCCTAAATCCCCAAAGTAAAGATGATCTACAAGGTCATCTCCATCACGGTCAACCGTACGGATTTGGCTTGCAACGCTATATTTTAAGTCATTATGTTGAGTTGCGATTACACCTGATTCTGTTGTTACTGCTGAAGTACTTGATGCGTTGGCACTGGCCCACCATAATAAATCACCATTGTCAGCATCAAACATATAGACACCGGCGCCTTTCTTATTGGGTTGATTATAAATATGACTCTCATAACCTTCATATAAGCCTTTTACGCCATTTGTACGCGCATCACCATCATCACCACCAGCATCATACCCCCCACCTACAAACATAACGCGTTTACGTACACCACCCCAATTAACCCATGCTATGGAGGGTTTTGACCAGCTCTGACCCATATATTGCAATTCTGAGAAAGATTTGCTTGATGATCCGCTATAGACTTTCTGGGTTGCAGGATCGATATGGAATTTAAGTGTTGGGCTGTTTATATCGCTCAAATCTAAAGCATAATAACTACGTCCCCCCATACGCAAACCACCGTATGCAATTTGCCAGCCCTTTTGACTAGTGGTTCGGCCATTACCCACTGTTAAATTACCAGAAGCATCTACCACATAACGCGTATCAAGCGCCCACGCACCATCAATTCCGTAAAACAGTTTTTGCATTCCACCAGTAGTAACATTCGATGGCCTGAAAGCATCTTTTTGATTTTCTACCATTTCATTAGGCACAAAGGCAAATTTTTCTACACCAGTATTGGCATCAACAACATGAAGCAAACCTTGCGTTGTTCCGAAAAGTATATAGTCTTCCCGGTTAGTCGATTCCATAACCCTATTAGTTTTATTGTAACTGAGCTTACCTTTATTCGTAACAATTACTGGATAAGAATGCATGACTGCACCCATCTGACGTAGAGCTGGTTGGGTAATTAAATTTGCAACTGTCGTTGGCGGGCTATTAACATCGATGTTATAGCCTAATAATGATACTAAATAACCACGATTCGGATCATTTTTATATGTCGAATCTGAAAGGTCTGTAAGTTGAACTTGACGAAGGTTACCACTCCCCCCAAATACAGTTGAAGCTCCTGTTACAGTCGCTCTACGGTTTGTTAGCAGTTTCCGTTGAGCTGTTTGATTATCAGCTTTAGCCCCTAATAACAATTGAGACCAAGCACCACCTCTCGCTGCAAATTTACGGCTACCTACTGTATTTTCATCACCATTGGCTACTGAAGTATCAATTGCTTTCGCCCAATAATCATAAACTGCTGATGTAATATTTCCATTTGCATCATAGGTAGGTTCCACCAAACTACCATTGGTATTAAAGACCCGAGAACCACCTTGACCTTTTAATATACCATTTACATCAACTTTAAATTTTTTCAAATTTCCAAGCCAAAGTTGGTAATTGGTATTAGGTGTCGGTTGAAAGGTCTGATAATAAGCATCATCTTGAAGTTCGGCCGGATTTAAAGCATCACGTGGAATTGTAGGCGAGCCAGTCGTAACTGAAGGAATATCTTTTGATAAATTGCTGATAAAATCATTTACACTCTCGACAATATCTTGAGAACTATTTCCTGGATACCATCCACCTTCACCAATAATTCCCCAATATGCTGCTTCTTGAACATTGGTTAAGTTTGTTTTTTTATTTCCATTTTTATCTAAAAATGGAGCTAAATTTTCCGCTTGTGATTTTGTAGGATCGTATTTTGGAATACTATTAAAACTATTACCAAACCCGACTACAGCTGTTTTAAATTTCAATCCTTTAGCATTTTTAGTTGGATCTAATAACGCAGAATTTAATTTTCCAATACAATCCCATCCAGGAGAGGTTCCTGTGCAATTTGGGAATGATGATTTACCAATAGCTGCTCTTGATAAGTCTGTATTTGTTCCTTTGTTGGGCTCACCATCTGTTAAAACGTAAACTCCTTGACCACTACATTTCTTAATCTCATCTGTTTGAGTAAGCGAAGTAGGAGAGCTGTAATTATTTCCACTTTTAGTCAATTCGTCAGATTCACCCCACCCACCATCAGTATAGTTTTTAGTCGACGTCCCCATTAAATAAGCAATAGTCGTGGCATAAGACCGACCTGTAGGCGTATTAGAATTTGCAGATAAGGAATTAATTTTATTCCATAATATCTCTCTCTGGAGTTGGGTTACATCCTTACATGTTTGGTTTGAGCCCTTTCCAGAACATTCTTGGCCTGTTGTGACTATTTCATTTAAGCGTCTTGCAGGTACTAATACTGCACCAGACTCAGTATTTTTTGGTGAACCCAAGGTTGATAAACCTATAATTTTATCATCGGCTAACTTTGTGATTCCTTTAGATGCATTACCATTTAAAAGATCATTCATTGCTGTTTTTAGACGAGTAATTCGTGCCTGTCCTGTACCGTCATATGAACCACTGCCAGTCATACTTCCAGATACATCAAGCATAAACATAAGCGTGACATCACCAGACTTTGCATCCTGATAAATATCAATATCACTTGCCTGAGTTACACTTGTAGTAATCACTACAGTAGATAATGTAGTTATACTTGCAACAAGGACTTTATAGCCATATGAACTTAGAAAATTATTTTTTAATGGTTTCATTTCATTACCCCAAATTTAGACAAAGTCCTGAACAATGACATATTCAGTCACATGAGAAGTAAACGGAACATTGAGATCACTCAGGCATTCTGTGACCGTTCTTCTACTCGGTGCATTTAAACTTACCGGAGTACCTGTAGGAATTGTTACTTCACTCATATGATTTTGAAAACATGCATTAATTGCTGAACTCGTTGCAGACGTAAGATTAGGCATAACTGAAACTGCAAAAACCTTTACTGCCTTACTACGCTCGAATTTAACTGCTTCTTCATCCGTACCAAATTGCGCCCCAAAAAATGGATCATTTTCAGAAATACTAGAAAACTTGACCGCGACTTGCGTCATTACCACTTTTCGTCCACTTGTAAAAAAGTTAGTAGAACTTCCTGTATTTGAATTACAGTAACCCTCTGTACCAAATTCATTATTTGTTGGTGCAGTTGCCCCAGCTTTCCAATAAATGATACTTGCACGATTGATGTCAAAGAAACTTGGTTCAGCACCTCTATAGCAAAATACAAGTTCCTTATCTCTATCATCGGCACCACCAATATAGCCAAACATTCCACTACCACTGAGTGCCTGAATAATATTGTCTTCTCTTTCAACATTGAAAAATGCCGAGTCCGAGTTTTGTAGTAACAATTGCTGTGCTTGGCTATTCGTTGCAATCCCCAGAGAAACCATTCCTTGTCGCACGGCGAGCGTTCCCAGGACAATAACAGCTAACAATATAAGTAGAACCACTATAAGCGTTGCACCACGTTGTTTCTTAATCATTGCCCTCTTTCCCCAAATGTATTTCTCAAAGCGACTGTTTGTGTTACGACTTGACGAGCATATTTAGGAGAGTTTGCTGCAGGAGTTTTAATTTTTACAGCTTGATCTAATACTTGAAAAACCTGGCCGTCTGAGAAGGTGCTGTCATTTCCCACCGACTGATTGGAACGCCCAAGAATCCCTAATTGAATTAATAGAATTCGCGGTCTTGGAGCTGGCAATGCAAGATAAGTACTAGCATCAACATAACGATAATTAGCCCCATTTTGAATCCCATACAACACCCTGAAATGATCGGCGCGTTTTAAAATAATCTGTCCAGCATCTCCAAATCCCGTAATAGAGGTTGGACTACCATCTAAAGGATAGTACCCTGCATCACAGGCAAGCGCTAAAGGCTGATTTGGCTCATTATCGCTTTTATTACTATCCGCTCTTAAGAAGTAACGCTGTACTATTACCTGTCTCCCCTGTGCCAGGGTAAATTCTAAATTATTCCCTTCGCAATCAAATCCTCCATACCACACATCATCTGTAGTTGCTAGGGTGCCTTTATCATCTTTGATATATTGAGGTAAATATTGAATTGTTAATTGGTCACTAGAAAAAGTATTTATATTTGAGATACCAGACCACTGTGGGGCACTTCCTACTGTCTGACCATGACTTCTGGATAATAAATTCTGTGCAACAGTGCCCCCAATAAGTGTAATAGGCAGATTAGCTCTATCCGTTCCTGTTACAGTCACTGCATTTGCACTCGACCTAAATACGATACCGCCATAGGTACTAAGATCATTGATACTCGATTGAACGGTATTCAAATTACCCAATCGAATATCATGAATAATTGTATTCAAACCAAAATTTGCATCATCCTGTAAACTTGCCTGGCCTTGTTGTAAGGCTTGGCTTCTCGAAGCAGTTAAAAACAGCATTAGGGCGGCTGCACTAATTACCAGACCAAGTGCTAGTGCTATCAGCAATTCAATTAAAGTAAAACCTACCTGTTTATTCATATCAGTAGACCTCCATAATTAAACAGGTTGAATCAGGATCATATGCAGTACTGGAAGTACAGTTTCCCTCCCCAACTGCTCCATGTGTTGGTGCAGTGTCTCCCCATGCCACATAAATGCAATGGCGCCCATCATTATTTCCTTGGCATGGCAAATAATTGATCATCATGCCAATTGAACGTGCTTTTTTAGAAATTTCGGACACATCAAAATCAGCAAAGTCAGTACTTGTACAATTCGTTGCAGTAAAGCAGTTTTTCGCTCGATCTATCTGTTTCCCAGCGGTATTTAGATGATAGGTATAAACATTTTCTGCCCCGCGATTTACACGCATTCTTTCAGCCAAGTCACGACCTAAATTAATCGCTTGAATACGCGAACCACTTTCTATAGTTGCTTCAACCGCTCTATACTGAAGTGCAATAAATCCCATTACGCCGATTGCCAGAATAAGCAATGCAATGAGTACTTCCATCAGTCCAACACCCTGTTGATGGTTTATTCTATTCATCAGCATGTTCCCTTCACCACTTGTTGAACCGTTCCCATTTTAGACACTGAAATAGTTTGAGATATTCCGCCCGAATTACTACATAAGATAAATGTCGTATCTGTAGTTGCACCAACTACACCGCCATTAAATCCATATGTAATTTCTGTTGCACTACTTGGAAGTAATGTGGTGGAGCCATAAGGCATCCAATTTAAAACCGTATCTGTATTCGCAACCAAAGTCGTTGTCTCCGCAGATTGCAGTGCGACTTCTACATTGCGTCGTTCCAATACTGCTTTGGAACGTGCTTGCTGTAGAACACCTATCAGCTCATTGGTACTTTTTTTAAGATTTTGTTGGGTCATCATATTGCCAAATGAAGGAGCAGCTATTCCTGCAATAATCGCCAACACCGCAATCGTCACCATCAACTCAATTAGCGTAAATCCATTATTTTTCTGCATGCGCCCCCCAGCAACAAAACTTTACCCTATTAAAAATCTTATTCTAATTGTTTACAAAAACCACACATTACAAGATAAAAGGCATAAAAAAACGGATGACTGTCATTTGGCAATCATCCGTTAATTTTTGAGTAAAATTAAACTGTTAACTACAACACCTTTTAAGCCTGAGCTACAGGAATGCGTAACTCTTTGGGCAAACTAAAAGTAATATTTTCTTCACGACCATCCAGCTCTTGAGGTGCCTGTGCCCCCCAGTCCTGTAAACGCTGAATGACTTGTTTAATTAGAATTTCTGGCGCAGATGCGCCAGCGGTAACTCCAATTTTAGTATTTTCAGTAAACCAGCCTTGTTGCAGCTCATCCGCATTATCCACCAAATAAGCTGCTTTCCCCATACGTTCGGCCAGTTCACGTAAGCGGTTTGAGTTAGACGAGTTTGGCGAACCGACCACCAGAACCACATCACAAGCAGATGCCAGATCGCGCACCGCATCCTGACGGTTTTGCGTGGCATAGCAGATATCATCTTTACGCGGACCTTGGATCAGCGGGAATTTCTGCCGAAGCGCATCAATGACTTTAGCAGTATCGTCAATGGACAAAGTCGTCTGGGTTACAAATGCGACTTTATCAGGATTATGCACTGTTAAAGCAGCGACATCTTCTTCATCTTCAACCAGATAAATTTCACCACCCTTTTTCTTGTCGTATTGACCCATGGTGCCTTCGACTTCCGGGTGGCCTTCATGACCAATTAAAATGGCTTCAATCCCTTCACGGGCATATTTGGTCACTTCAATATGTACTTTGGTCACTAGCGGACACGTCGCATCAAAAACCTTCAGGCCACGACGCTCCGCTTCTTGCTGTACAGCCTTAGATACTCCATGTGCACTAAAAATCACAATATTGTCATCTGGCACTTCATCGAGTTCATCGACAAAAATCGCACCACGCTGACGCAGGTCATCCACCACAAATTTATTATGAACCACTTCATGACGCACATAAATGGGTGGATTAAAGCATTCTAGGGCCCGGTTGACAATCGCAATGGCACGATCAACACCAGCACAGAAACCACGCGGGTTGGCTAAGACAATTTCCATAGAATCCTCAATACTCACACCATTTTTAGCGGTTCAATTGAAATAAATGTAAACATTCGACTCACAACTATTTAGTTTAAAGCCGCTCTACTCTAAAATAGAGAAGATATTTTATCATATCAGGAAAAATATCATGTCGGGTCTCTTGTTTGTCGTTTCCGCGGCGTCTGGAACGGGCAAAACATCCCTTGTTAAAGCCTTACTTGAGCGTGTCAACAATCTTCATGTTTCTGTCTCTCATACGACACGCGGTCAACGACCTGGCGAACTCGATGGCGTACATTATCATTTCTCGACCAAAGAAGATTTTTTAAATCTGGTCAATCAAGGCGGTTTTATTGAATACGCAGAAGTATTCGGTAATTACTATGGTACGGCTCAGGCCACAGTCCAGGAACAGCTGGCCAAGGGCCATGATGTTTTACTGGAAATTGACTGGCAAGGCGCACAGCAGGTACGTCGCTTATTTCCTGAATCCAAACAGATTTTCATCCTGCCACCAAGCCAGTTTGACTTGCGTCAACGCCTCTCCAACCGCGGCACCGACTCTGTTGAAGTAATTGAACACCGTCTCAGCTGTGCAGTTGAAGACATGCAGCAATATACCAATTTTGACTATGTGATTATCAATGACGACTTTAACAAGGCGCTGCACGACCTTGAATCCGTGATTATTGCCAATCGTCTGGTGGTATCTCAGCAGGCGTACCGTCATGAAAAACTGATCCAGGCTTTAATTACACCGAGCGCCGAGTGATTAAAACTTGAGTCTCTAGGCAAAGCCTTTTATACTGTGCAGTCTGTTAAAATTTACTATTCAAACGAGAATTCTTATGGCACGCGTAACCGTTGAAGATTGTTTAGACCATGTAGACAACCGCTTTGAGCTTGTACTAGTGGCAAGCAAACGCGCGCGTCAATTGGCACGTCAAGGCATTGAACCGACTGTGGAATGGGACAATGACAAACCGACTGTAGTGGCTTTGCGCGAAATCGCTGCAGGGCATGTGTCCAAAGATATTTTAAAACAGCGTGATCAGGATTACCAAACTTCGAGCCTGGATCTGGCACTTTCTGCAAACAACCTTAATCTGGATGGCTTTTCTTTCCAATAAGCTCTCCTCCAGAAAAAAGCCTAGTTTAAAACTAGGCTTTTTTTGTTTTCTGGCTTTTATATTTATGCTAGAACGGTTATAACTTAACAGTTAGCTCCCGAGTTTGTCCCGGTTTTCTGCTTTTAAGCATGAAAAAAATTGACAAGCTTTATGATTTCGATTTCATTAGAGCTTTCAGTTTTTTGTTTGTAAGAAAATATAGTTTAAAAGGTGTTTTATGCCAGGGCCACAGGTCAGTCAAGCCAAGCAACAATTACATATCATTATCGACGCGTATTTAAATGAAAGCGAAGTCGAGCGTGTGCTTGCGGCTTGTGATTATGCAGATCTGGCCCATGAAGGCATTACCCGTAAAAGCGGCGAACCCTATATTCTGCACCCGATTGCGGTAAGCTGTATTTTGGCTCATATGCGGCTGGATACTGAAACCCTGATGGCCGCCCTGCTGCATGATGTTATTGAAGATACTGACTTTAACAAAGATGACATTAGCGAGAAATTTGGCCGTACCGTTGCAGAGTTGGTAGATGGCGTCACCAAACTGAGTCATTCCAGCGATAAAGAATATAATAAAGCTGCTTCTTTTAGAAAAATTCTGCAAGCCACCTTACAAGATCCACGTGTCATTATTATTAAACTTGCTGACCGTTATCACAACATGACCACTTTAGAGTCATTGCGGCCAGATAAACGCATGCGGATTGCACAGGAAACCTTTGATATTTTTGTGCCGATGGCGCGTATTGTCGGCATGAACGAAATGGCCGACAATCTGGAACACCTGTGCTATCAGAATCTTGATTTGGATATGTTTAATAATGTTCAGGATGCATTATTACAGACCAAACCGAAACGCTGTGAATATCAGAGCATCTGGGAGGTCAATCTGGCCGAACTGCTACAACAGCATCACATTCATGGTCGTATTAAAAAGAAAAACAACAATATCGAGCTACTGCGTCACTTCGTCAAAAACGATATTGACTTACAAGAACTGACCCATAGCCATGCCTTTGAAATTATTTTACAAAGCATTGCCGACTGTGACCGCCTTGCAGACATTCTACGAGAAAACTTCCAGGTCCTGCATTATGAAGATCATATCCGCCGTCCACTACCTGGCGGTAACCAGTCACTGCTAATGCGCCTGAAAGGTGAAAAGACCACCTTGTCGCTTACCATTCAAACCGAGTTGATGCGCAAGGCTGCACGCTTTGGCGTAGTTCTGGGTGAAAATGCACCACAAGCCTGTCGCTCTGCCATTCAGGCTTCCATGCAAAACCTGAATGGTCTAATTGATGGGGAATGTGCCAAAACCACCTTTAGTGAATTACTGGATTATCTGCATCAGGAAAAAATCTGGGTCTATACTCCGCATGGGCATCTGCATGAATTACCCCAAGGCGCGACCGCGGTTGATTTTGCCTATGCTGCCAGTCTTTTCTTGGGCAACCATGCCATTGGTGCCAAAATTAATGGAGATACTAAACCGCTTTCCACACCACTCTCTAGCGGTCAGGTGGTCGAAATTATTACCGATGTGCTGGCAACCCCAAACCCCGACTGGCTCAGCTTTATTAACACCCAAAAAGCCCGTCGTGCCATTCAGAATATTCTGCGTGATCAGGATATAGACGAACAGCGTCTGGTCGGTCAGCAGGCTTTAAGTCGTGCATTAAAATTATTCCAGCGCTCTGTCGGTGATTTGACCGAGGCAGACTGGCACAATCTGCTGCAATGGCGCCATGTGGTCAGTAAAGAGCAGTTTTTTGAACAGATTGCGGTCGGGGACTTATTACCGCAACTGGTCGCCAATCACCTGTTCTCTCAAGACCAGCAACAGGAAGCCAACAGCTCGACTCGTCTGATTAAGGGAACTGAAGGTGTGGATGTCAAATATGCCCATTGCTGCAATCCGGTTCTGGGTGATCCGATTCAGGGGCATCTTACCCGTCGTGGCCTGATTGTGCATCGTTTACGCTGCCATAATCTGCTGCATGAGCAAAACCAGCATCCTGAAAATATTATGCTCTTGCAATGGACCTCGGATGATCTGGAGGATGTCAACTTTACCGCCTATTTAAAGATTGACCTGGCGATGAATGACGAGCAGATTTCTGACCTGATTTACCAGTGTCGTAAAGCCAAATCTGGGGTCGAAATGGTACGGACTTACGAAGACAAAACCTATGTCAATGTCGTGGTGCATAACCGCAAGCACATTGCCCAGATTATTCGTGAACTGCGCATGCATTTTGGTTTCCCTCGCATCAGCCGTCTGGAACATCCCCTCAAGATTGCCGAAACGTCCAAAGCAAGTTAATCACTTAAAACGATAATGCTTTTGCCAGTTGAATTGATCTACTATGATGTATCTTGATGATAAAAGGAGAAATTGATGTCCCGCCAAGTGATCCATACTGAAAATGCCCCTGCTGCGATTGGCACCTACTCACAAGCCATTCTTGCTGGAGATACGCTTTATCTATCCGGCCAAATCGGTCTGGACCCATACAGTATGGAACTGGTTGAAGGTATTGAAGCACAAATTCGCCGCGTATTTGATAACTTAAAAGCAGTGTGTGAAGCTGCGGGTGGCTCGCTGGCGGATATTGTTAAACTGAATATCTTTTTAACTGATCTGTCTCATTTCCAGCTGGTTAACCAGATCATGGGCGAATATTTTGCCCAGCCCTACCCTGCACGCGCCGCTTTAGGTGTAGCCAGCTTACCCAAAGATGCTTTGGTTGAGATGGATGGAATAGTAGTTATTAATCAATAATTTATTAAAAAAAACTAACTTTTTAAGGCCATTATTCTTCATAAGGTCTTATGCTTGAGCGGAAATCTAATTGCATTCGGATTTCCGCTTACTTATATTATCTTTATTTAAATCACCAATCATAATAAATACTTTTTCAAATGATTTTTATTGACAAACGATAACAATTATCAATAATATTACTTATCTTATTTATTCACTGTGGTTGTATCCTATGTATGTTTGTCTATGCCGTGGCATTACAGATCAAGACATTAAAGATGCTATTGCAAATGGTGCAGAAAGTTATCGTGACGTGCGCGATATGCTTGATTTAGGTACTTGTTGTGGACGCTGCGCTCCAGAAGCACGCATGATCATCAGTGATGAAGTTTCCCAGATTGCAGCCCGTTTGGCGGTGGCTGCCTAAACCCGATAAAGATAAGAATAAGAAGTAAAATAAATGATTTAACATCATTTCCTCCCCCGCCTCTGACTCTGGCGGGTTTTTATTGTGAGTCATTCGCTTCAGCTGTACTTGATTGCGATTTTCATTTGCTGTTCTATAAATTACTCACCATTTTGCTGGAACATGTTTTAATATCCTATAAAACAACTTTTTACTTAGAAAACCAATCAGGTTTTAAATGGAGTTATACGATGAAAGGCAATCGTGATGTGATTAATCAGCTCAATCAGGTGTTGTATCACCACCTCACTGCCATTAACCAGTATTTTCTGCATTCACGCATGTTTAATGATTGGGGTATTGAGCAACTCGGTTCGGCAGAATATAAAGAATCAATTCGTCAAATGAAACATGCTGACAAGATTATTGAGCGTATTTTATTTTTAGAAGGCTTACCGAATTTACAGCATCTGGGCAAGTTGTATATTGGCCAGCATACCCAAGAAGTCTTGCAGTGTGATGTACGCAAGGTCAAAGAAAATATCGAAACCATTCAGCAGACTGTCGCACTGGCTGAAACGCAAATGGACTATGTAACCCGTGACTTACTGAAGGATATTCTGGACAAAGAAGAGGAATATCTGGACTGGACCACGACTCAGTTAGACCTGATTGAAAGTATTGGTATTGAAAACTATATTCAGAGCCAGCTCTAAACTTAAAGTAAGTTAATAAAAAGCCAGCAGATGCCACTGCTGTCCCACAATTTTAATTAGGCTCTCGTGTGAATTGCATAAAGTATCAAAAACAATTCGAGAGTTTTTTAAATAGATGATATTTATTCATATTTATATTTATATTTATATTTAAATATTACACAGCCTCATCTTTCCTTTAAAAGTTTAAATGGATTTGTACAGGCAACACCATACTTTGGAAAGACCCAAAGTAGGCAAAAGTCTTTTATTACCCATACACGACGTCCTGTCGTGATGGGTAATGTGTGGCATCCCTGCCACACCCTCGTCACTTAAAGCCTCATCACTTCAACTATGGAACAGCATTAAACAACTACTGGCTTTTTATTGGCTTTATTTCGGCATCTCCTGAATCAGCTCCTCATAACTGACTTCGATTTTTTGAATGACTTTCAAACGATTCAGCTGCTGCCGTGCCTCTTTTTCTTTCCCATTAAACGCCAAAAGTTTGGCATATTTCAGCAGATTGTATTTAGTTGGATAACTTAGAACCATCTGCTCGCCTTGCATAATCTGTTCAGCAGACACTTTGCTATAAGGATTGAGTCGAATCCAGTCAATACGGCGGTTAAACTCACTCAGCAGATAAACAGGTTGCTGATTGGTGATGTTCTCAGGCTGTTTTTCATAGCGGATACTTTGGCTCAATTTTGGAACCACGGTATCGTAATCGCGATAAATCACGGTTAGTAAAATTAATCCGAAAACGAAAATGAATTTCAGGCCGATTGATGGCATAACTATTATTTTAATTTTTGGATGTTGGGCCAGAACCGTACCCAGAATAAAACCGACTGGTAACAGGAAATAGGCATAGTGCTGGGGAAACTCAAACATAGCATGGGTGATAAAAGCCCCGATCATCAAGATCCCGATGACAGATTCTGGTGTATTGACCCAGCGTTGTAGCTGATAACCCAAATAACCGAAATAGGCTAAAAATGGCAGACCAATGACTAGTCCATTCCAGAGCAAAAAGTCCAAAATAAAATTATGTGCACTGCGAATCCAGACTGGACCTTGTACGCTATCGCTAATCGAGACAAAAGCTACACTGCTCTGATACCAGCCATAGCCAAACCATGGCTGTGCCTGAATGGCTGCCAGCATTTGCTGCCAGATCGCGAGGCGTGACATATCGCCTGTAGCACGTGCCACTACATCACGACTTTGCACAACATTCGCATCTATCGCCTGAGCAGCAAGTTGACTGAGCCATGGGAAAGCCACAATACAGGCAACAAAGAAGATGAACCAAGCAATACTGTAATACCATTTCAGGCGGATAATATCTTTATACTGGTAGAACGCCAGATACAGCATAATCGCGATCGCAGCCACCCAGGCAGTACGTGACTGGCTTAACGCCACTCCCATGATAATTAATACAGCGCAGGCAAAGAGCCATTTGGTCTGGATTTTTTTCTTTTCATACAGATAAAGGCAGCTCATCAAGGCCATGACTAGAAACGTCGCCATATTGTTTGGCTGGGCAAAATTGGCATAAGGTCGCTGATTACCGCTGATATTCACCATACCCGGTAAAGTTGCATCCAGATTGGTCCATTGGCAAATAGCAATGATACCTGTGACAGTACCCGAAGCCAGAAACACATAACTCAGGTTGGTGAAGGTGTCTTCTCGGCTATAGTTCCCGGTTGAAAGGTGATAACCCAAGACACTTGCCAGCCAAAAGCTAAAAACAAAAATAAAGCCCATCATGGCGATGCTAAAGAAAAACACCTGCCCTGCAAGTAGCTGAATAAAAGGTACACCAGCAAGCAGCAGTAAAGGCAGACTCACTATTGGAATTCTTAATTTTTCTTTTAGACAAACTGCTGCAATAGCGAATAATGCCAAGAAGGTATACAGTTCGCCCGTATAAGTCACCCAAGGACGGTAATGAATGGGCATGAGCCAAGCGAGGGAGATAAAAACAGCTGCGAGCAGCACCAGCAGGAATTTCATGTGAACTTTAAGAAAAAGAAATTTTGCTCATGATAAACAAAAAGCAGATTAAAGGATAATCTGCTTTTTGTTTGGATTAAAAGAAATTAGTTCCAAGGGCGGAGGTCTACAATTTTTATCACATCACCTTGGCTATCTATAAGTACAGTCATATCTACAGCACTGGCTTTCATCGGTAAAAAAGCAGTTGCCTGTGGATATTTTGCCAAGATTTTTTTTACCTCGGTTTTGTTATTGTACTGCTGTAATAGCTCAAGTTTTTGTGCGCGTTGCTGGATTTGTGCTTTGGTTTGACTTAGCTCTACATAACGTTCAGGACGCTGTGCGATTGAAATACCGCCCAATACCTCTTCAAACATATTCTGATTTTTTTCTTCGATGTTCTTTGATATTTGAACACCCACAAATTTAGGCTTCAACCAAGAGGCCGTTTGATATTCTGGATAAGAATTTTCAATCTTATCAGCTATAATATCGTTTACACGAATAAGCTCAAAACGATCTACATTATAAGCAAGCCAAACAGGCCTAGCTTGTGAGATAGAAAAAAGACCATAGCCTAATGCAAAAAGTTGAAGTAGAAAAATAACGGCTAAATCAAATTGTAATGTTTTTTTATTTTCTTTATATATTATAAATCCCAAAATAGGACCCAAAATAATATCAATTGCCAAAAGCATTAAAAATATGTGAGTGACATCTGTGGCTTTAGCCAATGGGCTTGGATACCATACCTGAAATACCCAAAACAGTGATATTAGTGAAATACAAATAGATATCAAAAAGTGCCAAAGAAAAAATTGAACACGTTTATTTTTCATAACAACACTCTGTGATCAAGAAAATGATAAAAAAAAGACTGGCGAACCAGTCTTTTTATATTATGTAAATTAACGGCAGTTAGACGGTGCTAGTTTTGATTCTAATGTACCTGCAGTTGCACCCGCTTTAGGTGTAGCATCTTTTGCCAAACAAGCCCAATTAATTTGAGTTGCTGGTGGAGTATAAGTACCTGAACCTCCAGATGAATCAGGTAATGGAGTAGATGCACCAGTATATGGTTCTAACACAATCGTACCATCTTTTTGGATTTGATCCGTAAATCCAATTGTAATCTGACCTGTCTTGTCATCGATAGTTACGCCGCTTACAATAGCTGTTGCCGTAGGTGCAGAGTAACCTAAATCATATTTAGCAGCATTTGAAGCATTTTCAACAACTGTTGTTTTAGCTGCAGATGCTAATGAAATACCTTCAGATACTTTTGCTCGTTTTGTATAATCTTGATAAGCAGGGATCGCAACTGCAGCCAAAATACCGATAATCGCTACAACAATCATTAATTCAATAAGGGTAAAACCCTTTTGTACTGTATTCATAACATTCTCCACAAATGTTTTGTTAATTTTTTATGAGCTTTATAAGCTGTTTTGTATATAGCATTAAACATGCCAACTTCTATTATAAATATATTTAAATAAAAAACAGCTATTTAAAGATAAAAAATTTTCCATTGATTTTCTCAATGTATTTTTATGTAAAAAAGTGACACTTATTGTCACATAATTACAACATCAACCCAGAATAATTGGTTTATTCCCCAACTCATTTTCTACATCTGCTATTTTTCGGTCATAATACTGGTCTAACACCTGTCCAATGTGTTGAATTCCCTCAATTACGCCGTGTTTATATTCTTGCTTGGCCAAATTCTGAATAATGCTTTGGCAGATTTCATCCCAGACTTGCTGATTAGTCGCATTCTTAATCCCCCGATCAATCACAATCTCCACCTTACGCTCACATAAATTGAGGTACAGCAACACACCACTATTATATTCGGTATCCCAAACCCCAATTTCCGCAAAGAGTTGCCGAGCACGACAAAGCGTATCTTGATAATAAGCGGTTCGAGAAGGCAGGCAGCCTTCAATCACCACCTGAATTTCTCCGACATGGCCATGTTCGGCTTCTTCAACTGCCAGCGCAATCGCATGCTGATCCTGCTTGGAAAAAAAACGCTTGGTCGCCGGCATATAGAAAAAATGCTTGAGCCAGCGTTTAAAGCTTGGCTGAACAGTTTGTTCCAGCTTTGGCTGCGTGACAATCTCTGTTGTATCTGTAGTCATTACCATGAGCCTGATGCTCCTCCCCCGCCAAAACCACCACCGCCTCCACCGAAGCCGCCGCCCCCAAAACCACCACGTCCACTGCC
>NZ_SMTB01000042.1:0-23230 GCF_006864105.1 Acinetobacter sp. RF14B
CTCGCCCTGCATGGCACGTTCGGTAATTTCTGCAACCTGGGTGCCAACACCGGCTTCAATCGCCAGTTCATCAATGACTTCCTGTTCAATCAGGGTCGAGTCCATATCAAAGCAGACCAGACGGCGGTTACGGCGATAAGCATTATCTTCCTGTACCGCAACATCCACATTCAGTTCATTCGACAGGCTCAGGCAGGCTGCACGCATGGCCGCAGCATCCAGCATCTGCCCACTTAAACCGAACTGGATACAGGCACGTTTTGGACCTTTACTGGAGCCATCCAGCGCGGGACGGCCGGAAAGACGTGTGACCGTTTCAATATTAAAGCCCTGACTGGATACAATATGGGTCACAGCCTGAAGATGAGAGGCATTTAATTCCGGAGCCAATGCCGTTACGATATAACGTGTGCGTCCACCTTCTTTCACCCATTGCCCATATTCAGCAGTAGAGATCGGTTTAAAGCGCACTGTTAACCCGATATCATGTGCTAGAATCAGGATTTCCTTCATGGCTAATGCTGTTGCAGTCTGGTCATTAGACGAGACCACAATTCCTAAGGTCAGTTGATTATGAATGACCGCTTGTCCTACATCTAAAATTTGTAAGGAATGGGCGGACAAAACCTGCATTAATCGTGTAAATTGATTAGGCTGGTCGGGTCCTAAAAATGATATAAGAATGATTTCTTGCATGAATTGACTCGGGTCTGATCTGAGCGACAACAATTGTTAGAATCATAATCGAAATTGAACAGAATTGCCTTGGAAGTTTAAGTTGAATGCGCCTAGACAAGGGCTATTTGCTAGCCTACTGATTGTAAGTTTTGCTTTACATACCTTTTTACTGGTATTGGCAACCACTCACCAACTGAATGACAACCGGGCCAGTCAAGGGCAGCTGATGACCAGTCAGCTGGTCACTGACAGCCTGGCAGAGCTTGAACCCGCCAACCGTGTTTCCTTGGCGCTTCTGGCCAATCGCTATGCCACCAACCCCAGTGTAACCTCTATCCGTATCCTAGATGCGAATGGTCAGGTTCTGGCCACTGGCGGACTGACTAAAACTCGTGAGGGTGAAGTTTTTGTTCGTGATGCCCTGCAAAACGAGAAAAAAGTAGGGGTCATTGAAATCACCCTGATTGAGCCAAGTATTGGGGAAATCCTCCGTACCCAATGGCTGGCGATCCTGTTCTCTTTTGTCATTCATGGCCTGCTCTGGGTAGCTTATCGTGCAGTAGCGCGTCCAAGCCGGACCGAATATCTGGCGCGCATCAACAATGAATCACGCCTCAAGTTTGAAATCCAGAGCCTGACCCAGGCACTGGAGCAGGAAAAGCACAATGCCGCTTTGGCGATTGCCCAGGCTCAGCAGGCTCTTAAACACAAACCCAAAGAAAAAGAGCAACCGGCGGTGGTGCTGGATCATGACAGTCTGTCTTTGAACATCCAGTTCTATGATCCAAAACAGTTACTGGATAGCGTCAATAAAACTGTGTCTGTGCCTTATTTCAATCTGTGCCAGATTTTCCTGAACAAGGCCACTGAGCTCTGTGTACAACATTACAAGCTGAACAGTCAGGATATTTCTACCGTACAGAAATTTAATGAAAAAGGCGCAACCATCAGTATTGCAGCAGACAAACCGGATGCCTTGGGTTGCCTGACCATGATCAGTGCTGTATTTCAGCTGCTTTCGGAGGTCTTGTATAAACGTTACCGTGAAGAAAAGCGTTTTGTCCTGCAAACCCGTAGTGCCATTTCATCAACTGTGGAGGAAATGCAGTTGAATTCGGTACAGGCAGCAGAACGTCTGGTCCAGCAACTGATGGCCAAAGAAAGCGCCCTGCATGTTCCAAATAGCTTACTGAAAAATATCTCAGATCATTTTGAACTGGTCAGCATGCCTAATCCAACCAATGTACTGACCCGTCATGCTTTTGTAGTCAATGGCATGGATGCTGAAACAGCCGAGCTGGCCCAAACGTTCAGGACTGAAATTCTAAAATCCAAGCAGTCCAAAGCATCATAATAGCGACTGAAATACTTCCTAAGAAAAGCCGTATAGCGTTGTATATACGGCTTTTTTAATGGGAATAAATACTTATCAGAAACTCAGGCTTCTTGAAAGGATGACGTTCATCTAGTCCAGCTTATGGGGGGTTGTTTCAGCCTGTCTTGACGCCCAGTAAGTCGCCAGAGCCGGTCCAGAAATATTGTGCCATAAACTGAAAATAGCACTCGGTACAGCAGTGACCGGAGACGCTGCAAAATGAGTAGCAGCCAAAGCCACGCCCAGCCCGGAATTTTGCATACCCACTTCAACGGCAACGGCGCGACAGTCTATTTCTGCCAGCTTAAACAGGCGGCTGGCCCAATAACCCAGTAAATAGCCCAGTCCGTTATGTAAGGCCACAATTCCTAAAATCATCAAGCCGGATTCCAAAATCTGGGTTTTACTACCCGCAATAATTGCAGCCACAATCGCCACAATCGCCAGTACTGAAACCAGTGGCATAACCTGAATATAGGCTTCGACCCTGGTCTTTAACACTGCCCGAACCATCAAGCCCAAGAAAATTGGAAATAACACCACCTGCAAAATTGAGATCAGCATCGACCAGGCATTGATCTCAATCCATTGACTTGCCAGCAGATAAAACATGATCGGTGTCAGAATTGGTGCCAATAAGGTTGAAACTGAGGTACAAGCCACCGACAGGGCCGTGTTGCCTCGGGCCATATAGGTAATGACATTCGAGGCCGTTCCTCCCGGACAGCAGCCGACCAGAATCACACCGACTGCAATTTCAGCAGGAAGCCGGAACAACTGACAGAGCAAAAAAGCCAGCCCGGGCATTACCAGAAACTGGGCCACAACGCCAATCGCCACAGCCTTCGGACTCTGCAAGACGCTTTTAAAATCGCCCAAGGTCATGGTCATGCCCATACCAAACATGATCAGCCCCAACATCCACGGAATATAGGCACGTAACCAGACAAAGAGATCAGGCAGCATCAAGGCAATCGCTGAAAACAGGATGACCCACAAAGCAAAGGTTTTTTGGACAAACTGGCTAAATTGGAGCAGTGCTGACATGGGCTAATCCCATCAATAACAAAGAGAAAAGGTATCGCTTGATACCTCGACATTACAGGCAGTCTATACAGATTCCCAGGCTACTTCTATACAGCCAAAATCAGGCAGCATCCAGTATATCTTTTAGATAAATCCGTTTAACGCCCTGTGCCAGCATGTCCTGCCAGGCATGTTGCAAGGAACCGTTCAGATCAATACCCTTGGTTGCATCAGCAATCACATAGGCATTAAACCCCAGCTTGCGGGCATCCATCGCGGTCCAGGCCACACAAAAATCTGTCGCAATCCCGACGATAAAAACCGTATCAATATGACGTTCGCGCAAATAACCCGCCAGACCTGTAGTGGTTTTTTGATCCGCTTCTAAAAAGGCAGAATAGCTGTCGATCTGGGGATGAAATCCTTTGCGGATAATCAGTTGGGCTTGAGGCAGATGTAAATCTGGATGCAGCTCCGCATCTGGAGTACCCTGCACACAATGACTTGGCCAGAGTACCTGAGGACCATAGTCCAGCTGAATGGTCTGATAAACCGCTTTGCCAAAATGATTGCTCGCAAAAGAAACATGATCTGCCGGGTGCCAGTCTTGGGTCAGGACAATATTGTCAAAATACTGTCCCAATCGATTGATATTTGGAATAATCTGATCTGCATGTGCAACCGCCAGATTGCCTCCCGGTGTAAATCCTCGCTGTACATCCACCACGATTAAAGCTGCATTGTGCATTATTTTTATTCCTTAAAAACTGAATTTGCACCCAAGCATAGCCCAAAACGAAAGATTTTTTTTACTCTCTTTACTAAAATAAAATAACGGCCGATGCTGAAAAAACTGCTGCTGGCAATGATTTAAATATGTAATCAATCCCTTGGTTTTATCCAGTCAAAATGAGCATAAAAAAGCCTGCATGTGCAGGCTTTTCAATAGGGGGCTGATCAAACTTTAGTGCGGTTGACCAGAATCAGCATACATACCGCCGAGATCAGAATACATGGAATCGCTGCCGAGATAACCCCTGCGGCACCAAAACCTGCTACCAGAAGCTGACCTGCAATCGCAGGCCCAAGCATTGCGCCAACACGGCCTACAGCAGAAGCCACTCCTACCCCTGTACCACGTACTTCAGTTGGATACACAATACTCCCGAAAGCATACAGTACACCCTGACAACCAATAACGAAGGCACCGGCCAAGGCTGCTGCTATATACATCTGGTTCAGTGAGCTGGCACCATTCAATGCCAGCAAACCTGCCAAAATGCCACCATACATCAATACAATCACATAGGCTTTCTTCCAGCGATCCGTCAACATACCTAGAATGATGGTACCAATGGTCGCAGTTACCATGAAATAGAACTGGGCTGTTGAACCATTCTTACGAGTAAAGCCCAGTTCCATAAACAGTGATGGCAACCAGCTCAGCATGATATACACCACCATCAGGGTAAAGAAGTAACTCACCCAGATACATACAGTACGAAACAGGTTATCCGAGTTAAACAGGTCCTTGAAGGAGCCTTGTGATGCTGTCGCCAGCTCTGTAGCCGTTTTGTGCTGCGCTTTTAAATATTCCTTCGACTCCGGCAGAAACCCCATCATGAGTGGAATTGCAATAATCGGTAATAAACCACCCAGGTAGAATACGTTTTTCCAGTTCGCCCCAAATTCAGTTGCAGCCACTAAAGATAAAATGGCAGCGCCAACCGGCATACCGCAGTACATCAATCCCACCGCCCGACCACGATTTTGTGGCGATACAGCTTCAGATGCCAGAGTAATCAGAATCGGCATGGCTCCACCCAGACCAGCGCCTGCCAGAAAACGTACGGCCAGCAAGCTATGAAAACTGTTGACCCATACGGTACATAAGGTAAAGAGAGCAAATATTGCTGTCGACCAGATCAGGACTTTCTTACGGCCAATACGATCTGCAAACCGACCGCCGACCAGTGCACCCGGCAATAAGCCTAGAATCCCTGCACTGAAAAACACCCCCAATTGTGAACTATCAAGACCAAAATGCTCACGTATACCCGCTGCAGCAATCCCTGCTGCCTGAATATCTAAGCCTTCAATCACGGCAATCAGAAAACAGATCGCGACCGTGACGATGGCATGCTTATTGTCTGATTTTTCCATTGGAATATCCTTGTTTAATCAGCGTTCAAAAAGAGAGCCCATCATCTATGAGTGGCCAATTAGAATTAACTATCAAAAAGTTGAACGCTTTGGTTGGATTTCCGAACAGGAGAAATTTTGATGACTTTCGCATTGCTTGCAATAAAGTCTTAAAAACGATTAATTAAAGTTATATAAAATTCAGTTTCTTATCTATAAGACTTATAAATCAGCCCTAAGATTTAACCAGTTAGAAAAATAAATGATTTAAATTTAATACTTTAAACAGCTTAATCAGACGTTATTTTTATTTAACAGGCTCATTTTCCGCTCTATTTCTATATTTTTCACATCTCAATTCATCGAATATAAATATTAGTTCATATCCAAGTACAATTTTCTATTAAAAAAAACTTAAAAAATCAGAAGGTTGAATATTTTTATAGCAGTATTTTAGTCGCAGGGTTATAAAATAAATCGGTCAGAAAAAGCTTTATAGCAAGTTTTATTTACCTTCTATCTAGCTTGAATGGGCAGTCAAACACCTCTTCTCAGCTCTTGATTGTTTTACATAGGCTTTGTATAAAGAATCAGTGGCTTTGACTAAAGCATATTGTTCTTATGCGTTTGATCAGTCATAATTTGCATAAGCAATATTCAATTCAGCCCAGATTAATTGAATTTGTTCTCAATCAGAATACAAACCCATCCAAATTTATGTTTTCTCATTCTCTTCGGATGGACAAATAGGATAGTTTTTCAAAATGACTCAGCAAGCACAGACCACTCAGGGTTCCATTGTCGCAATCGTCACCCCAATGTTTGAAGATGGCAGCGTAGATTGGAAGAGCCTCGAGAAGCTGGTTGAGTGGCATATTGCAGAGGGTACAAATGGAATTGTCGCCGTAGGTACTACCGGTGAAGCCTCTACGCTCAGCATGAGTGAACATACGCAGGTGATCAAAGAAATCATCCGTGTGGCAAAAAAACGTATTCCTGTGATTGCGGGTACGGGGGCAAACTCGACCCATGAAGCCATTCAATTAACCCGTGAAGCCAAAGAACTGGGGGCTGATGCTGCCCTGTTGGTGACACCTTATTATAATAAACCGACCCAGGAAGGCTTATACCAGCACTATAAGGCGATTGCTGAGGCAGTTGATCTTCCACAGATTCTTTATAATGTGCCGGGCCGTACAGGCGTAGACATGGCCAATGAAACAGTGATTCGTCTGGCAGATATTCCGCAAATTGTGGGCATCAAGGACGCAACCGGTGATGTTGCGCGTGGTGCAGCCCTGCTTGAGGGCCTGACTGGCAAGAACATGACCGTCTATTCAGGCGATGATGCAACGGCTTATCAGCTGATGGGTCATGGGGCTAAAGGTAATATTTCGGTGACTGCCAATGTGGCACCCAAAGCCATGAGTGAAGTCTGCGCGGCTGCACTTCAAGGCGATATGGCACGTGCTGAAGAGCTGAATTCGCAGATTGCAAATTTACACAATATTTTATTTTGCGAATCGAACCCGATTCCTGTGAAATGGGCACTTCACGATATGGGCTTAATCGGTACAGGTATTCGCCTGCCATTAACCCCTCTTGCAGAACAATATCGCGCTCCGCTTCATGAAGCACTGGTTGTAGCGGGCGTCATTCAATAAAAGAGCACAATTATGCATTTACGTTTAGGACTTACCTTCGCACTTTCAGTATTGGGTCTGGCAGGTTGTAGTTCACTGGCCTTTAATAATGGCACTTTAGATTATAAAGAAACGACTACTCTCGAACCCTTACAATATCCTGAAGGTGCCATGGTACGTCCTGCAACGCCATTGTACCCTGCTCCTATTGTAGATCCGCTGGCGATCGAGCATGCGCCCAAGCTGGAAAACCAGCGTGCGAACCGTTTTGCCCTACCACGTCCACCTGCTCAGAGTATGGATTCAACCCAAACTGATGTAACTGAGACGGCTCCGATCGGAAAACCACAGCTGGTTGTGGATGGAAATCAAAATCCACTACTTAAAATCGATGGAAATTCTGCTACAATCTGGCAATACACACTTGCTACCCTCAGCAGCCTTAACTATTCCATCGTTGGCCAGAACCCAAATCGTCATGAAGTGACGATCAAAGTCGACCAGCAGACCTATGTATTAAGACTATCTCCTGTCGGTTCGAGTCATAACCTCGCTGTGTTCAATACCGATAACAGTTTTGCAGACCGTGAAAAAGCCGCAGAACTGCTCAATCAGATTTACCAAAATTGGCCAGCCTAGACAGTTCTAGGCATTTTTTTTTGTAGAAGGTTCCCTCATGTTAAAACAAACCTTGCTCTATACTGGTAAAGCGAAATCTGTCTATACCACGGACAGCTCAGACCACTTGATTTTAGTTTTTCGTGACGATGCGTCCGCATTCAATGGCGAAAAAATCGAACAACTAGATCGTAAAGGTAAGGTGAACAACCGTTTTAACGCCTTCATCATGGAAAAACTGGCCGAAGCGGGTATTGAAACCCATTTCGAAAAACTGTTAACACCGAATGAAGTTCTGGTCAAAAAACTGGACATGATTCCGGTAGAATGCGTCATCCGTAACTATGCCGCGGGTTCTTTATGCCGCCGTCTGGGTGTAGAAGAAGGTAAAGAGCTGACTCCACCAACATTTGAATTGTTCTTTAAAGATGATGCGCTGGGCGATCCAATGGTCAATGAATCGCAAGCGATTGCTTTGGGTTGGGCCAATGCTGAACAATTGGAAAAAATGAAAGAATTGACTTATCAGGTGAATGATGTGCTCAAAGCATTGTTCGATGCTGGCAATATGATTCTGGTGGATTTCAAGCTTGAATTTGGTGTTTTCCATGACCGTATTGTGTTGGGTGATGAGTTCTCTCCAGACGGTTGCCGTCTGTGGGACAAAGACACCAAGAAAAAACTGGATAAAGACCGTTTCCGTCAAGGTCTTGGCGGTGTTGTAGAAGCTTATGAAGAAGTTGCGGCACGTTTGGGTATCAATCTTGAAGATATCTAAGCCCTAGCTGAAGCTAAGCTTTAAAAAACCGGACGATCAGTCCGGTTTTTTTGGATAGAATGATTGTAAAAAATAATCCTGTTGATAAAAATGATTGTTTTTACTGTATGTAACGTCTCTATTAGATTTTTTTATAGCAAGCTAAACTAGAATTCTCAGAGCGTTCAATCGCTTTTTAGCCGACCAGATTTCCCCCCTCCCCTCGAGGAGGTTATCTCCCCGAAAAAACATCCTGTTTTCAGCCCAGTTCACCTCGAACTGGGCTTTTTTTAACTATTGCTGCTGTTCCTGCTGCCAGCGGCGCTGTTGCAAACGTTCCGCTTCCACTTCACGCTTATTACGTGCCGATTCATACAATTTGGTGCCTTTTAGCTCAGGCGGCAGATAGTCTTGCAAAACAAAATGTTCCGGATAATGATGCGGATAGAGATAATCCACCCCATAGCCCTGGGTTTTCATCAGTTTGGTCGGTGCATTGCGTAAATGTAAAGGCACTGCAAGATTTGCGGTTTTTTCTGCCAGTTCCATAGCTTTGTTAATCGCCAGATAGGTACTGTTACTTTTGGCGCTGGTCGCCAGATATACCGCACATTGCCCCAAAATAATCCGGCCTTCCGGCATGCCAACAGCCTGTACCGAGCGGAAACATTCACCAGCCAGCAACAAGGCATTTGGGTTAGAATTGCCAATATCTTCTGAAGCTGCAATCAGCATACGGCGTGCAATAAAGACCGGGTCTTCCCCGCCTTTGAGCATGCGTGCCATCCAGTACAATGCAGCATCCGGATCACTACCACGGATCGATTTAATAAAAGCCGAGACCAGATCATAATGCTGCTCACCGGACTTGTCATAACGAGCAATATTCTGCTGTGCGACTTTGACCACCACTGCATTGGTGATGATATTTTCCTGCTCAGCTTCAAAAGTACTGGCCACTAAATCAAGCAGATTCAGTGCCTTGCGTGCATCGCCTGCGGCAAACTGGATCAGGGCATCAAATTCTTCAATCTGCAGATAACGTTCTTTCAGGAAACTGTCTTTTTCGATGGCCTGGCCCAGCAGGGTCTGAATCGCTTCAGGACTAAGTGCATTTAAGGTATAAACCTGACAGCGTGACAGCAAAGCACTGTTGACCTCAAATGAGGGATTCTCGGTGGTCGCACCAATCAGGGTAATCTTGCCTTTTTCAACCGCATTTAACAGCGCGTCCTGCTGGGATTTATTGAAACGGTGAATCTCGTCAATAAATACCACCGGTGTAAGCAGGTCTCCTGTTTCGGCAATCAGCTCCCGTAGTTCTTTGACTCCGGTATTCAGTGCAGACAAGCTAATAAATGGCCGATCAACTGCCTGCGCCAGCAGCAGGGCAATCGTGGTTTTTCCGACTCCTGGCGGTCCCCAGAAAATAATGGAAGGCAAATGCCCCTGATCAATCATTTGGCGTAAAGGTGCATTTTCCCCCAGCAGATGTTCCTGTCCGATAATTTCAGTAAGGTCACGTGGCCGTAGGCGTTCGGGAAGCGGAATATGGTGGTCTGACATCGGATAATAGGCTCAACATAAGAACTGATTTCATTCTAACATTCGCAGTTTTGAATCCAACATTCAACGTTAAAACTATAAAAGATTCGTCAGGGTCTGTTGATCTTCCATCAAAAGATTGCGCGCTCTGCTAAAACTGGGCAAATAAGGCGTGAAATACAGGAAATAGCCAGACTGCCCAGTTTCATAACGCAATCTGAGCCAGTATCAGTGCTATAAGCGCAAATGAAGCAGCATCTTGTTCAAAGCCCAAGAGAAGTAATATATTTTTTAATTTCCCATCCACGCACCTATGGAAGAGCAAGCAAATTAAAGCTAGTAAATTATGAATTAATTACATTGTAACTTCCATATTGTTTTATTCTAATTAAAATAATCGGAGCAACCTCGCAGCACACTTTAGAGGTTATGGCGGTGAATGCATGAAGCCTGGCAAATCTAGATCAATACCTGCAGAAGCTACGGAATCCCGGGTTACTTCTGTTGGGCTATTGCATTCGTCCAATACCGTTGCCATACAGCAATTCATTGATGATCTGCCTCATCCCCTTTGGGTGATGAGCAAAGACCAGCGGCAGTATTTTAATACAGCCATGATCGAGTATCTGGGTATTAACCTGAATGACAGCCACCACCTCGACTGGCATCATTTTATCCATAACGATGATTTGCAAGCTGTTCTCGATCAGTGGCATATAGCGCTCAGCCAGCAGCAGAATATTGACATCCAATGCCGTATCCAGCAGCCTGAAGGCAATTACCACATGTGTAGGCTGAAGATAAAATACTGTCCTCAGCCCGAACATCTGCTGCAATGGTCCATTTCCCTGACCGATCTACAGGACTATATTGAACTTCAGCAACAGCTCGCTCAGAGCGTACCTCGCCAGCACAACATGCCGGATGGCCCAGCAGGAAAAACCGGCCAGATCCATCATTCTGACCATCAAATCCTGAGGATTGATCCGCTCCCGCAAAATGACCGGTGTACCCCGGACAAGATCGACCAGCAAACGTTGGCAGAACTGCAATTGAATAGCGTGAGTAAACGCGATGAATTAACTGGCCTATATAATCGTAATACCTTCTATCGCACTTTCAAACAGGTCTTGTCCCAAGCCAAACACCAAAACAAGAAACTCGGTTTATTGCTGATTGACCTGGATTATTTCCGGCATATTAATGACACACTGGGGCATCTGGCGGGAGATCATTTGTTGCATGTTCTGGGTCAACGTTTCCAGAACTGTTTTGCTGCCAATACGCTGGTTGCCCGTCTCGGCGGTGATGAATTTGCAGTGTTGGTCGAAGATCTGAAAAGTGAGGAACAGCTGATTGCGACGGCGCAGCTGGCCTATCAGCAGCTTAAGCAGCCGGTGGGTTATCTGGGACACAGCATGCGCAGTGCGATGAGTATCGGTTGCACCATTTATCCGCGAGATGCCTTAAGTAGTTCTAATCTATTAAAGTCTGCCGACATTGCCCTGAATGATTTAAAAAACAGTGGTCGTGGCGGGATCCGCATGTTTAATCAGGAGATGTCGACCTCTCTAAATCAAATTACCCGACAGCTGACGCTGGCCCGCAAGATTATTCATGCCGATCAGATTGTGCCTTATTATCAGCCCAAAGTTCGGCTGTCAGATGGTGCAGTCATTGGCTTTGAAGCCTTGTTACGCTGGCAGGACCGGCACCAGCAGATCCAGCTGCCCTCGGATATTTTCGGTGCATTTCAGGACTATGAGCTGGCTTCGCGGATTAGTGAAACCATGCAGCTTAAAGTCTTTGCAGATATGAGCCGCTGGCAGGCTCAAGGTCTGGAACTCTTGCCAATTTCAATCAATGCAGCACCAGTTGAGTTTCTGCGCGACAACTATGCCGAAAAACTGCTGGCGCGTCTGGCCAGATTTGATATTCCAACCGATAAGGTCGAACTGGAAATTACCGAACAGAGCCTGTCAGAAAGTGGCGCCCATTATGTGGTCCGTGCCTTAAATCTGCTCAAGCAGGCCGGAATTCATATTTCACTGGACGATTTTGGCACCGGACATTCATCGCTCACCCGCTTGCAGGAATATCCGGTCGATTGCATCAAGATTGACCGTAACTTTGTAGAACGCATGAACACAGATCCGTCTGCCTTGGCCATTGTCAAAGCCATTACCCAGATTGGTTCGAGCATCTCGCTGGATATTCTCGTGGAAGGCATTGAAAATACCGAACAGCTAGATACCCTGATGGGTTGTGATTGCCAGATCGGACAGGGTTTTTATTTTTATCGTCCCATGTCCGGCGAGTCAGCCCAGCAGCTGCTACGTTCCACTGGTTAAAAAGCTGAACCTTGCAGTCTAGCGTACCCAGCGGACTATATATTCTTCAATTTCATCTTCGTGTATATCAGTCTCACTCAGACAGCGACCCGCGGCAGATTTTCTGGCCTGCAGGATAGTTTGCCGTGAACCCGTGTTCAGATAGTGCCAGGACGGCAAACTCTTGCCTTCATTCACACGGCGATAGGCACAGCTGGACGGCAGCCAGTGAATCTCTTGCAATTTTTCAGGCGTGAGCTGAATACAATCTGGCACATAGTCCAGACGGTTGGAATAATCCGCACAACGTGCCGTCTGACAGTCCAGTAGCTTGCAAGCAACCTTGGTATAGGCGACTTCTGCCGTTTCCTCATCTTCCAGCTTGATCAGGCAGCAGAGTCCGCAGCCGTCACAGAGCGCTTCCCACTCGGCTGAGGTCAGTTCAGTCAGGGTATAATGTTTCCAGAAATGCGGACGCAGAACATCAGACATAAGCAATAAGTATGGTAAAAGTCAGCTTATTATACCAAGTCTCAACAGACGAAATGCAGCGGGCGTCTCTTATTATCAGCACGTAAACTATTGTTAAATCATAGACAGTTCATCAACAAAACACTAACAGTGCCAAAAATTGATTATTTCTATACTGATTTTGAGAATAAAAACACATGGAGAATATTATGTTTCGCTGGGCTATTATTTTTGCTGTGATCGCCTTAATTGCCAGTTTACTCGGTTTTGGTGGAGTAGCCGGCTTATCTAAGGATTTCGCGATTATCTTACTGGTAATTGCTGTTATTCTTGCCATTGTTGGTTTTCTTTCTCGCGGCAAGGTCTAGCGACTGAACAGTGCCAAGAAAAAGTAACTTCAAAAAAACAAGAGCCATTTGGCTCTTGTTTTTTTTATAGATTAAATGGACTTAGGGTTTAAGATGACGAGGTCTAAAGCCCACTACTAATAGTGCTACTGCATAGGCCAGCATCCCCACCAAACAGAGGATAAGTACTTCCACCACCCGCATCCAGGCGGAAACATCCGCATCATACCAAGTCAATGCATAGCCCAAGGCCGCAATCATCACTGCATTGGCGAACAGAAATTGCAGGAAGATCTTTTTCCAGTGAGCGCCAAAGCGGAAAATATTGCGTTTGTGCAGGTAGAAATAGAGCAGGCCCGCATTTACCATAGCCGAACCAGTCGAGGCCAGTGCCAGCGCCATATGTTCAGCTTCCCAGTTAATCAGCTTGAACAGGCCAATAAACACCACGTTTAAAATCGCATTGGCTGCCACAGCCATCAGGCCAATCCGGACCGGGGTACGGGTATCCTGCTGGGCATAAAAACCAGGTGCAAAGACCTTGATCAGCATAAAGGCAATGACCCCACCACTCATACATTGCAGGGCTAGTGCGGTCATCTGGGTATCTTCAAAAGTGAACTGACCGCGTTCAAACAGGGCCTGAATAATCGGGGTCGACAGCATGAACAGCGCAATACTGGCCGGTAGACCCGCCATAACAATCACTTTGGCAGCCCAGTCCATCATTGCTTTGAATTTTTCCGGATTCTGCTCGCTATGCCGTGCCGATAAAGAAGGCAAAATCACCGTACCTATCGCCACACCAATTAGCCCCAGCGGCAGCTCGGTCATACGCTCGGCACTGTACAGCCAGGAGACTGAACCATCCTGCATAAAGGAAGCCCAGATGGTGTTCAGCAGCAGGTTAATCTGGGTGACAGAGACTCCAAACAAAGCCGGCAGCATCAGTTTCATGATGCGCTCTACACCTTCATGTTTAAAATCAACTTTAGGCGGAATCAGCAGCTTTTTACGCCACAGTTCTGGAATCTGCAGGGCCAGCTGTAAAATACCGGCAATAATCACGGCCCAGCCCAGTGCCATAATTGGCTCGGCCATATACGGGGTAAGCCACAAGGCACCGGCAATCATGGCCACATTTAATAAAACCGGTGCAAAAGCTGGCGTGGTAAAAGAGCCATAGGTATTTAAAATACTACTGGCAAATGCCGTCAAAGACATGAATAGCAGATAAGGAATAGTCAGCCGGAACATGTCGGTGGCCAGTGCGAACTTTTCCGGATCACTATGGAAGCCCGGTGCATAGACATACATTACCGCAGGGGCAGCAATAATCGCCAGCATAGTCAAGGTGGTCATTACTGTGGCCAGACAGCCAAAGACCCGGCTAATCAAAATCTGAACTTCAGCATGGGCCCGACCGGTTTTGTATTCGGTCAGGACCGGAATAAAGGCTTGGGAAAAAGCCCCCTCTGCAAACAGTCGCCTGAAAAAGTTCGGAATACGAAAGGCCACCACGAAGGTATCAAAATCTTTACCGGCACCAAATACATTCAGTAAAACCACATCCCGGATCAAACCCAGAACCCGTGACAACATGGTCATTGCACTGACAATCACGGTCGAACGCCAAAGCGCCATCCTATTCACCTAATCTTAATTTGTGGCTATTGTAATCAAACTCAGGAAAGAAGTTTATGACTTAATTACCTGACTCTGCAGCGTTGATTGCTGTTTTATAATACTGGAGCTGACTGCGGAAGCCAGCCCAGTCAAAATACGGTCCCGGATCGGTCTTACGGCCTGGGGCTATATCTGAATGCCCGGCAATATGCTGCTGGATTTTAGGATAGTGGGCTTGCAAACACGCCGTAACCTGCACCAGAGCAGCATACTGTGCCGCTTCAAACGGCAGGTCATCGCTGCCTTCCAGCTCAATTCCGATTGAATAATCATTGCATTCTTTTTTGGCCAGATAAGTCGAGCGCCCGGCATGCCAAGCCCGATCCTTAAAATTGACAAATTGCAGTACTTCACCGGAACGTAAAATCAGCAGATGGGCCGAAACCTGCATCCCTTCAATGGTTTGAAAATACGGATGCACAGAGCAATCCAGTTGATTCTGGAAAAACTGTTCAATATAAGTACCGCCAAATTGCGACGGCGGCAGGCTGATATTGTGAATCACCACCAGCTGAATTTCGGTCTGCTCGGGGCGTTGGTTAAAATTCGGAGAAGCCAGCTGACGTGCGCCCAGCAATTGCCCATCCTTGATGTGAAACTCAGCCGCCTGTTGCATAATCCTGTCCTGTTGCAAAATAAAACCTGCAATACCCGGATTGCAGCCCGCCTAATGCTAAAACTTTCAAAGGAAAATCTCAATTCATCCTCATGGCAGGGAGGAAAAATCGCTTATTTTTATGTAACAGTGTTAAGATAATGCGCAATTTTTCACGGCTAAAAAAGATACGGAAATACTCATGAGCATATCTCAGGCTTTGCTAGAACAGTCGATTCAGATCAATATCCAACAGGCCTTATCGGAAGATATCGGAGACGGCGACATTACGGCCCTGCTCACTCCTGAAGATGAACAGGCCACTGCCACCATCATTAGCCGTGAAGATATGGTGCTGGCTGGCCAGCCGTGGGTGAATGCCCTGATTCATGCCTATGACCCGAAGGTCGAAGTGACCTGGCTGAAAAATGACGGTGAACGGGTAGAGGCCAATGAAGTCTTTTTAAAGTTGGCCGGTTCGGCACGCAGCCTGCTGACCGTGGAACGTCCTGCCCTTAACTTCATCCAAACGCTTTCTGCTGTGGCGACCAAAACCGCTTTATATGTCAAGGAGCTTGAGGGTTTAAATACCAAATTGCTGGACACTCGTAAAACCTTGCCCGGCTTACGGATTGCCCAAAAATATGCTGTTGCCATTGGTGGCGGGCAGAACCATCGACTGGGTTTGTTTGATGCCTTTCTGATTAAAGAAAACCACATTATGGCGGCAGGCGGCATTGTTCAGGCCATTGCCAAAGCCCACAAGATTGCCCTAGGTAAATTGGTAGAAGTCGAAGTGGAAACCTGGGATGAACTCAATCAAGCTTTGGAAGCCAAAGCGGATATTGTGATGCTGGATAACTTTAGCCAGCAACAGATGATTGAGGCGGTGCAACATGTCGCAGGTCGTTGTAAGTTGGAAGCTTCAGGCAATATTACTATTGAAAATTTACGTGAAGTGGCCAGTACCGGCGTGGATTATATTTCTATGGGCGTTTTAACCAAAGATGTGAAAGCGATTGATTTATCCATGCGCTTTAATGCCTAATTCATAATGCAACAAAAGGGGCCTAGGCCCCTTTTATTGTTCTCAAACTTCTATTGTTGATATGAGCGCATCCATAAGATGGCACGATACTGAATGTTTTAAATGGCACTTCCCATAAATGGATCAGAATAGCTGTCCTTGCCAATCTCCAGACGGCCAGCAAAACGACGCTGGAACTGCTCATCCCCCACGATGCTGACACTAAAGTCATACCAGCCATATACAGCCGACATATCTAAAATCAATTCGTTCTCAGTCGCGGTAGTAGGGATTTTCCAGGTTTGTCCATCCAGATAAGCATTGGCTTTGACCAGCAGATCTACCGCCTGCTGACCATCATGTCGTACTTTAAGATAAATTTTCGGGTCACATTCCTCGACACAGATCCGAATTTCAGGCAGGGAATTTTTTTGTGCAGGCTGCTTGAGATCCCCCACGAAGGCCCGATGGAAACCATTTGGCCCCAAGACCCACAAGTCATATGCTCCATCGACCAGCGCCCAGTCATCATCCAGTTGCTTGCCTGCTTCGACCATATAACGTCGTGGAATCGCGTTTAAATCCAGTTTGTTATAGACATGGAATACTGCCGCTTGCTGTCCGGTGTTGGAAAATAGCAGTTTCACTTTATTTTCACTGGCCAGGACTTTGGCACTGCTGTGTAAAATATAAGGCAATGCCCGAGAATAGCGAATACCCAGCTCCTGCTGAGGGAAGTTTTGTGTAGATGGCACCGGAACTTGCGGCAATTTTTGCTGTATCGCCCGAATCGCATCTGCTTCCGCCTTGGTCTTTTGCCCAGCCAGTTTCGGCAAAATATCCATATTCGGGGTTTTAAAGTTAAATGCAGAGGTCAAATCTCCACACACCGCACGGCGGTAAGGACTGATATTGGGTTCTTCTACCCCAAAACGCTCTTCAAGAAAACGAATAATCGAAGTATGGTCAAAAACTTGGGAATTTACCCATCCTCCTCGACTCCATGGAGATATGACATACAAGGGCACACGAACCCCAGGTCCATAGACGCCATGCCAAAAGTTTTTATTTTCACCATCTACATATTGCAGCAGCGGCTGACGGGTTGAACCTTCAATGCGTGGATGGTTGAAGTATTCAGAAGAAATCAGATCATCATCTAGGGTAGTTTTACCATGGACTTTAATAATTTCCCCGTGCTCATTAATTTCACGTGAAGGCGCAGAAGGCGAAGGCATATGGTCAAAAAAACCATCATTTTCGTCAAAATTGACCAACAGTACGGTTTGACTCCAGATCTCAGGATTTTCAGTCAAAGCATTCAGCAATTCCTGAATATACCATGCCCCTTGTACTGGGCTGGAAGGCCCCGGATGTTCACTATATGCAGCCGGTGCCACGACCCAACTTACCTGGGGTAGCTTTCCATCCACAATATCCTGCTTCAATTGTCCCAGTAACCCTCCATCATGGGGCATGGTATTGGCAATGCCTTTATATAACGGCTCCTTGGCATCAATGGCTTCATCATAGGCAGGACAGACAGGGTCAGAGTGGCTGACGGGCTTGCCCGACTGCTCATTGGCGCGACGGTATTGTTTAAATCCGGCCAGCGGGTTATCCGTAAAGTTGTCCGGCATATTTTGATAGACTTTCCAGCTCACTCCGGCTTCTTGCAGGCGTTCAGGATAGGTTGTCCAGTCATAGCCCTGTGCAGATGAACCTATCCCATCAAATTCATTGACTACACTGGCTACCCCTGCCCCAGTAGGCCCATTGGTTCCTGTCCAGATAAACTTACGGTTTGGATTGGTTCCCGCATGCATGGCACAGTGATAAGCATCACACAGAGTAAAAGCATCCGCCAAAGCAAACTGGTATTCCACCTCTACCTTTTTATAGTAGCCCATTGACTGGGTCTGTTTATGTTCTACCCAGTTGCCCATCCGGCCTGTATCCCATGCCGCTTGACCATCTACCCAAGAGTGTGGTGTGCCTGAAACCCGCTGTGCATTTCCCAGGCTGCTATCCAGATGATAAGGCAATACTTTATTTTTTTTCTTGTCATACTGTTCCCAGACTTTACGGCCATCCGCCAGTGGAATCGTAAAACGGTCGCCAAATCCGCGGACGCCTTTTAAGGTACCAAAGTAATTGTCAAATGAACGGTTTTCCTGGGTCAAAATGATCACATGTTTCACATCTTGAATGGTTCCGGTTTCAACTTTGGCATCTACCGCCAACGCTTTTTGAATGCTTAAAGGAAAACTGGATAAGGCAGTTGCCCCTAATAATGTTTTTGCTGAATGAGTTATAAAGTCACGACGGTTCATTTTCACTTTCCTCTGATTTATTTTAATTAAGGCGCGCAATGCACTTTGCAGCTTGGTTGCGGTGATGGAGGAGAGTTGCTCTGACTGTCTTCATCATTATTACAGGCACTGAGCAGGAAGCCCAAACTCAGCAAAAAAGTGAGAGAAAGTAAACGCATGGAAAATTCCTTATATTTTATGCGCCCCCAGAGATAAACAATAATTGTGACCCCAAGATGATACTTTGCTTACAGAACCGTGACAGATAAAAAAAAGCACACCCGAAGATGTGCTTTTTATTGAATAAAATAAATAACTTACCAGCCCAGTGCTTCCTGCTGTTTCTTGACCAACTCCTGGATGCCTTTTTCGGCCATTTCCAGCATGGCATTGGATTGTGCACGGGTAAACGGTTTATCTTCCGCAGTTCCCTGAATCTCAATAAACTCACCAGCCTGAGTCATTACCACGTTTAAATCGGTCTGGCAGTTAGAATCTTCTTCATAGCACAGGTCGAGCAGGACTTCATCTTTATAGATGCCCACTGAAATGGCAGCCACCAAACCTTTGAGCGGATCTTGCTTGATTTTTTTATTTTCCAGCAAAACATTCATGGCATCCACCAAGGCAACCGCAGCACCGGTAATTGCAGCTGTACGTGTACCACCATCCGCCTGAATCACATCACAGTCCAGAGTAATGGTATTTTCACCCAGCTTTTTCAGGTCAACCATAGAGCGTAAGCTGCGTCCGATTAAACGCTGGATTTCCTGAGTACGGCCGCTTTGCTTGCCACGCGCTGCTTCACGGTCACTACGGGTATGGGTCGAACGCGGCAACATGCCATATTCAGCAGTGACCCAGCCTTGTCCCTTGCCTTTCAGGAAACGAGGTACTGAATTATCAATACTGGCCGTACACAGCACCTTGGTATGACCAAATTCAACCAATACGGAGCCTTCCGCATAACGTGTATAGTTACGGGTAATTTTTACTTCACGTAATTGATCTAATGCTCGCTGGTCGATACGCATAATAAGTCCTGCTGTTGGCTAAAATAATGGTGGTCCAGTATAACAGAAGCCTTCTCCCAAGATCAGGACAGCAAAGTAATCATTTACAAAATCAAATTATTAGCAGTATTTCAGCCTGAATCGGCTCTGATTGGGCAGATGCGGATAACCCTATGATTGAATTTTATTTTTGCTACACTGCACGATCCGCCCAGGAAGTTTTCTATGTCTTTACGTGAAGAACGCAAGCAGCAAAGTCGTCAGGCGCTGCTGGACGCCACCTTAGTATTGAGCAGTCAAGGCCGTGCTTTTAGCAGTATCAGTTTGCGTGAAATTACGCAGGCTGTGGGACTGGTTCCGGCTGCGTTTTATCGACATTTCAAAAACATGGATCAGCTCGGACTGGAATTGCTGGATCAGGCTGCACTGCATATTAAAGGGGTGCTGCACCAGCTCGGACCGACTGATTTTTCCCTGAACCAGCTAGCTGACAAAGTCGAACTGTTTTTTCAGAAGGTCGATGCGTATCCCCAAGCCTGGATATTTTTAAGTGCAGAACGTTGGGGGGGCTCTATGTTTTTACGTCAGGGAATCGAACGCGAAATTCATTATCTGGTAGAAGATTTGCTGCATGGCCTGCAACAGATCCCAGCGCTGCAGCCGCTCCAGTCTCCGGTTGAACTGAGGGCGCTGGCCCAGATTCTGCTGCCTTTGGCACTTAACTGGGCCATGGACTGGATTCATCTTCAGACCCAGATCCATCCAGCATCAGATCAGGCAGCATTCGCGCATTTTAAAGCCCAATGCCTGACACAGCTGCAGTTATTGTTCTGTGGCGTTTTATCCAGTCCGTCTACGCGCACAACAGACCTTCAATAAAATATAAATTTTGGAAGATCTAAAAAAACCTGCATCTGGATGCAGGTTTTTCAATTCAATCAGGACCGGCTTATTTGGCCTTACGTTCCTTGTCTACCAGGTAGTTCACCACTTGAACCACTTTTTCACTGTCGCCTTGCACCACATATTTACCATTCACAGTTACGGCAGGCACACCACTCAACTGGTAAGCAGCAGCCAGATTTTTAGCCTGAGCGATTTTTGATGAGATCGGGAATGATTTATAAGTGCTGTTAAATTTTGCTTCAGGAATACCATAACGGGTATAGAATTTTGCCAGCTGTGCCTGTTCCAGAATTGGCTGTTGCTTGGCGTGAATATCATGAAACAGCTGCAAATGCGCTTTCTGGCGAACCCCTAAAGCCTCAGAGGTATAATAAGCACGTGCGCCCTGCTCCCAAAGCGGATTCATAGCCGCCGGAGTACGTACAAAACGCACATCTTTAGGTAGTTTTTTCAACCAGGCTTGCAGATGCGGTTCAAGCGTATAACAGTGACCGCAGCCATACCAGAAGAATTCACGTACTTCAATTTTCCCCGGTTTTTCAACTTTGACTGGATTTGCCAGAACTTGATAGTCCTGACCTGCCACAAAATTGGCCATGGCACTGCCGGAAAATGCCAAAACAGATGCGGCTACAGTACCTAAAATAAATTTTTTCATTGGGATTATCGTCCTCTAAATCATTATCTTTAGTTTATGGGTTCACTATAAAGCAATTATGCCGTGTTCGTTTTTATTCTGTGAACTTTTTTACGGCTTTTATCGCTTTTTTTGCCAGAAACGCTACACTAAACAAGTGTACTGATTTACAAGAATTTAAATCAGTTTATCTGGCCCTATGGCAAATTAAATTTTTACATAATCACAACTGATTGAGGTAACACCGATGTCGCAATTGAATGTTGATCCACAAGAAATTGCCAAGTTTGAAGCATTTGCAGCTATATGGTGGGATCAGCATTCCGAGTTCCGCCCGCTGCATATGATCAATCCCCTACGCTTGAACTGGATTGATGAACATGCGGGCGGACTAAGTGGCAAGAAAGTGCTGGATGTGGGCTGTGGTGGCGGAATCCTGTCCGAAAGCATGGCACGCCGTGGTGCTGAAGTGCTGGGAATTGATATGGGTGAAGCCCCGCTAAATGTAGCGCGCATTCATGCCGAGCAGGAAGGTGTCAGCAATATTGAATATCGCCAGATTCCGGTGGAACAGCTGGCCGATGAGCAGGCAGGTCAGTACGACATCGTGACCTGTATGGAAATGCTGGAGCATGTGCCGGACCCGGCTTCGATTATCCAGGCCTGCCACAAACTGGTCAAACCTGGGGGTCATGTCTTCTTTTCGACCATTAACCGCAATCCGAAATCTTATCTGTTTGCCATCATTGGTGCAGAATATATCCTGCGTATGCTGGCCAAGGGCACCCATGATTACAGTAAATTTATCAAGCCGTCTGAACTGGCTCATGACATTCGTAACGCGGGCTTAAAGCTCAAAGACATGACCGGTCTGCACTACAATCCGCTGACCAAGCGCTACTGGCTCGCACCAAATGTTGATGTGAACTACATGGTATATACAGTGAAAGAAGCGGCTGAGGCGACCCCATGAAAGCAGTTTTATTTGACCTGGATGGCACCCTGATTGATACGGCTGCCGACTTTATCCGCATTATCCAACAGATGTGCCATGAGGCAGGCCGTCCATTGGTCGATGCCGAGCTGATCCGGGCGCAGGTATCTGAAGGCGCTCGGGCCATGGTCAAGCTGGTTTATCCGGAGCTGCAAGTGGAAGATCCAGTCTTTCTGGAGCATCGCCAGCGTTTTCTGAACAGCTATGGTGCAGAAATTGCCGTCGACACCGATCTGTTTGCAGGCATGTATGCTCTGCTGGAAGAGCTGGAAGAACATGAGATTCCGTGGGGCATTGTGACCAATAAACCGCGCTGGCTGAGTGAAGCGCTGCTCAAGGCACTCAATCTGACCGAACGCTGTGCCGTACTGGTCTGCCCGGAAGATGTGACCCGGACCAAACCGGATCCGGAGCCGATGTATCTGGCAGCCCAGCAGATTAATATTGTGCCTGAAGACTGTATCTATGTCGGGGATCATCCTCGTGATATTGATGCTGGCCGTCATGCCCGAATGTATACTATTCTGGCGGCCTATGGCTATTTACCACTGCAATACAAAGATGACTTAACAGCCTGGCAGGCGGACTATATAGTGAAGGATGTGCCTGAATTACATCAGCATATCCAGAAACTGGTATTACAACAGCACAGTGTGCTGTCCTGAGGGCTAAACATCTCTAAAACGCTGAACAATAACAAATAAGGAGGTAGATCATGAAATATTCAGAATATCAACCTCGCCCCGATCTGCTGAAAGATCGTATTATCCTGATTACAGGTGCGGGCGATGGCATTGGTCGTGCAGCCGCAATCAGCTATGCCTTGCATGGCGCGACGGTGGTACTGCACGGACGTACCCTGAACAAGCTTGAAGTTATTTATGATGAGATTGAAAGCCTGGGTGCACCACAGCCAGCCATCCTGCCCCTACAGTTATCCAGTGCCTCCGAACGGGATTATGAAGTGCTGGTCAATACCTTGGACCGCCAGTTTGGACGTCTCGACGGCATTCTGCATAATGCCGGTATTCTAGGTGAACGGGTAGAACTGGCGCACTATCCGCAAGAAGTCTGGGATGACGTGATGGCCGTGAATCTGCGTGCGCCTTTTGTCATGACTCAGGCGCT
>NZ_SMTB01000043.1:0-22973 GCF_006864105.1 Acinetobacter sp. RF14B
TGACCGGTCAGTGCCGCCTGAATCGCCATATTGGCAGTGTCCTGATCACGAATCTCCCCAACCATGATAATGTCCGGGTCCTGACGCATCAGTGCACGCACCCCGTCCGCAAACCCCAAATCGATGCCATTATTGACCTGCATCTGGTTAAAGCTTGGCTCCAGCATCTCGATCGGGTCTTCAATGGTACAAACGTTGACCTGCTCCGTCGCCAGCTGCTTCAAGGTTGAATATAAGGTGGTGGTTTTACCGGAACCCGTTGGCCCGGTCACCAGAATAATGCCATGACTGTGGTTGGTCAGATTATTCCAGTCATTAAGCAAATGCCCTTCAAAACCGAGTTGCTGAAAACTCCTGACCAGCACTTCCGGATCGAAAATACGCATCACCAGTTTTTCACCAAATGCCGTCGGCAAAGTTGACAGACGCAGTTCAGTTTCCTGTCCTTTGGGTGTCCGGGTTTTTAGACGACCATCTTGTGGTTTACGTTTTTCCGCTACATTCATCCGGCCCAGAATCTTGATCCGGGAAATGACCGCAGTCAAGGTATTGGCCGGCATGTTATAAATGGTATGCAGTACACCATCAATTCGAAAACGAATCTTGCCCGTATCTTTGCGCGGTTCCATGTGAATATCACTGGCGCCCTGTTCAAAGGCAAATTGCAGTACCCAGTCCACCAGTTTGACAATATGCTGGTCATTGGCATCCGGGTTTTGTGAATCGCCCAGTTGTAATAAGGCTTCTACGCCTTTATTTTCCCGGTCATAGGCTGATGATTTCTGTGAGCCGCTAACTGCGCGACTGACCTGATAATATTCAGTAATATAACGTTGTAGCTGTTCTGGATTTAGCAGTACCCGTTGTATTTTTTTCGGGGAAATATTCTGCTCGAGATTCGACACCCATTCAGTTTTATAAGGCTGATCCGTAGCAATCAGGACTTTGTCTGCCTGAATCTCTACCGCCAAAATATGGTTGCGTAGGGCATATTCCTGTGACATAACATGGGTCAATGCCTGTACGTCCGCTTTTAAAGGATCAATGATATAGAACATTAATCCGGTTTTTTCTGCCAACCACTGACATAGACGGTTTAATGTAAGGGTACTTTGAGGATGAGACTGATCGACCAGATTAAAATGCGCAATCCATTGCAAAGGATGCCATTTAATCTGTTCACGCTGGCGATGGGTGGTCTGAACCCGCATTCGGTCGCGTTCAGCTATTTTGCCATCTTTTAATAACTGGTCTAAGCACCAGCCTGTATCAATTTCAAAATCAAAGTTCATGTTTTATTGCTCCCCAAAGCAGTATTCACTATAACAAGTTTTTCTTGTTTTTCGCATTTTGTGTCTGCATGTCATGGTTGAGCGGCAGATTTTCACAGCAATTCTTCTTCACATCTGCTGATTATTTCAAAATATAATTTTTTCCTGCTTGTTCATAGTTTAGTTTATCGCCTATATTTCAAACAGATCGTCTTTTAAATGACTGAGACCAATATGGATTTTAGTGTGGTGCCTCTCAATAGCAGCGGTTCTTTTCAGGAACTGCTGACTATCCTCACTTCGGCGCTTGGTTGTGGTTTGCTGATTGGCCTGGAACGTGAGCGGCATAAACAGCGTGAACAGCAGCCTAGCTTTGCCGGATTACGCTCTTTTGCCCTCTGTGCCTTGTTGGGTGCGCTGTGTTTTTTATTTGGCATGAATATTGGTCTGACAGGCGCCCTGTTAGTCGGTGGAATGGTCATGTTTTCCCTTCGGAATCAGCTGCAAGATCCCGGTATTACCACAGAACTGGCCTTTATGATGACCTATTTTATTGGGGCCATGTGCCTGTGGAATATTCCGCTGGCCGCAGGACTGGCGGTCTTGGTCACGATTATTCTGATGGCCAAACATTCCATGCATAATATTGCCGGACAATGGATTAGCGAAGCTGAATTTAGAGATGGCATACTTTTACTGGCACTCATTCTGATTGCTTTACCGCTGACACCTGATAAGCCCCTATGGGGCGAAGTCCTGAATCCGCATCTGATTTTAAGACTGTTGACTTTGATCTTAGTGGTACAGGCTCTTGCGCATATTGCCAAACGCTTATTGTCGAGTAAAAATGCCTTGATGCTGTCGTCTATTGCTTCGGGCTTCGTTTCTAGTACTGCGACTATTGCGCATTTGGGTTTACAGGTACGTAAAAGTAAAGTGGATGCCAAATCGAATGCGGGTGCCGCACTGATGTCCTGTATTTCAACCCTAGTGCTACTGTTGGTTGTGGTGGGGGGTGTATCCTTGAGCTGGCTGAGAATTCTGTTCTTGCCTACCTTGGTCGCTGGGGCAATTCTGGCAGCCTGTGCATTTTTATTACTGCGCAAGGCTAAACCGAGTCCAAATCTGGAATCTTCGGACAGCCGGATGTTTAGCTTAAAGGAAGCAGTAATTATTGCGGTGACTTTAACCCTGATTCAGGCTGGAGTTTATGGACTGGAACAGCTGTTGGGAAATGCCGGCTTACTGGCCGGCACCTTGCTCGCCTCCCTGTTCGAAATTCATGCTGCCATGGCTGGTGTCACCGTTCAGGGAGATCCTTCAAATAGCCACTTGATTTATGCTCTGCTTTTGGGACTCGGTGCTCATGCACTGGCAAAGTCGGTCAATGCGGCGCTGACTGGCGGCGTTAAATTTGCCCTGTATTTTGTTCCGGTACAAATCCTGCATATGGCAGTGTTGATTGCTCTGATGTGGTGGATGGTTTTTTAATGCACCACCACAAACTCGATATTGAGAACCAATTGCTTAGGTTCTAAGTCATACAGGAGCTTATAGCTCCTGTATGACTATACAGCTTTGCTGAGAGTTAAACTTCACATCTAAGTCAGCAAACTTCATCCCATAAATCCGTTCTTCATCATCCTGATAGGCGGGCCTTGGGTCCAGAGATAATACCTCCTCTAGCTCTTGAAAAGTCTGGGGTAAGATTTTCTGAGCCGCCAGTAAAGCCTGCTTTTGCTGTTCTGCCTTATCACTCCAGATCACAATTTTACGGGCTGGTTCTTCCTGGGCATAACCACTTTGCGCATCAACCAACGCATCCGAATATTGAATATAAGGCTTAATATCAATAATTGGCGTCCCATCTAGCAGGTCACTGCCTGTAACATACACACGGACATCTTTACCCACTTTTTGCACGTCTTTCAGTTTTACAACCGATAAACCGAGCGCTGCAGGACGATACATGCTCCGGGTCGCAAATACCCCAATTTTTTTATTCCCTCCCAGACGCGGTGGCCGTACCTGCGGACGAAACTGGCTATGCTGCTGGTTCTTGTTCGCATGAAACTGCCAGACCAGCCACAGATGACTAAATGCGTCAATTCCTTCAAATGCCAGCAAGTCATTATAAGGGCCAGTCATTTCAATATAACTCTCCACCTGAACCAGATTAGGCTGACGAGGAATACCAAATTTTTCTTTGTAAGGAGAACGCATATAGCCAATAATCGGCATTTTCAACCCAGTCATAATAACTTTTTCTGATAAGCTCAATTAAATATATTCAGTTTATCGAGAATGATTTTAGATTAGAATAGCAAGCTGTTCTAATTTGATAATTTATTGAGACCTTTAATGGCTGCTTTTAACGTCGAAAAGATTACTCACGTCCACCACTGGAATGATACTTTATTCTCTTTTAAAACGACTCGCGACACTGCACTGCGTTTTAAAAACGGTCAGTTTGTGATGATCGGCCTTGAAATGAACGGCAAGCCGTTAATGCGTGCATATTCGATTGCAAGCGCAAATTATGAAGAAGAGTTAGAGTTTTTCTCTATTAAAGTACCCGATGGCCCACTAACCTCGATCCTGCAAAAAGTAAAAGTGGGAGATGAAATTCTGGTGTCTAAAAAGCCGACAGGTACACTGGTTCTGGATGACCTGAACCCGGGTAAAAACCTGTATCTGCTTTCTTCTGGTACAGGGCTTGCACCGTTCCTGGCAACGATTCGAGATCCTGAAACGTATGAGCGTTTTGAAAAAGTTATCGTGGTTCACGGAACGCGCTTCATTTCTGAACTGGCTTATCAGGACCTGATTCTGAACGAACTTCCGAACCATGAGTTCTTTGAAGAGCTGGGTATTCGTGAAAAACTGGTTTATTACCCAACCGTAACCCGTGAAGAATATCCGAACCAGGGCCGCGTAACGACTGCAATTGAAAGCGGTGAGCTGTTTGAAAAAATCGGGCTACCACGTTTCAATCCTGAAACTGACCGCGCGATGCTTTGCGGTAGCCCGGCCTTCCTTGATGATGTTGCCGCACTGCTAGACCAGCATGGCTTAAAAGAATCTCCTCGTATGGGTGTTCTAGGCGATTACGTAATTGAACGTGCTTTTGTGGAAAAATAAGATTTCGATTCTTTAGAAGCATACTCAAAAAAACCGAGCTGTTTAGCTCGGTTTTTTCATACAGATTAAACCACTGTATAATTTTTTCTTTCATTGATCGCCTGTTTAACGATCTGATAGCCTGCAGTTAATCCTAAACTGGCCATAATGACTGCCACAATGATGTCCGGCCATAAACTGCCTGTACCCAACACCCCAATTGCAGCCAGAATCACCGCGACATTACCAATCGCATCATTTCGGCTACACAGCCAGACTGATTTCATATTGGAGTCCCCATCACGAAAGGCATAGAGAATCACTGCGGTAGTGACATTGGCAATCAAGGCGGCCACTCCAATTACACCCATCGTAATAGCTTCAGGCGGAATACCCTGAAGATAGGCATAAATCACCTTGCCAATCACGACAATACCAAATAAGGCCATGGTCACTCCTTTTAGCAGTGCGACGGTTGCACGCCAATACAGACTTGCACCTAATACCGCAAGTGAAATGCCGTAATTGACCGCATCTCCAAAAAAGTCCAGCGCGTCTGCCCATAATGCCGATGAATGTGCATAGGTCCCACCTATCAGCTCCACCACGAACATGGCAAGGTTAATGAACAGGGCAATCCACAATGCCGTTCTAAATTTGCTGTTGGGCTTGGGAGGAGCAGGTTCATGACTACAGCTACAGGCCATTATAATCTCCAGTGTTTTTAGCTAAAAAAATAGGTTAGATTAATTAGAAACTATGGAGTAACTCCAAGGTCAAGCCCGGAATAAAAATGTCTTTATATTTAATTTCAGAAGTTGCCCAAAAAGCCGGTTTCAGCACCGATACCGTTCGCTTTTATGAAAAAAAAGGCCTGATTCAGCCGAATTTTCGAGCAAGCAATCAGTATCGTTATTATACGGAAGATGCTCTTAAACGCTTAATTTTTATCAAACGTTGTCGTGCCTTAGGTATGTCTCTAAAAGAGATTGAACATCTGATTCAACTAGAACAAAATCCGGATCAGGACTGCTGTGCAGTCAATCAGCTTATCGACCAGCATCTCTCAGATGTTTCTAATAAAATTAAAGAGTTATATATATTTAAACAGCAATTGAAGGCACTGCGGGAAAGCTGTAATACCCCGACCACTATCGACCATTGCCAGATTTTAAAAATGCTGGAAGCGGGTGAAGGTAGCTGAGTTCACTCTCCATTTTTAAGGTAATGACTGCTGTATATTTAGCTCAAAATTCAAGCACTATTGGCCAATTCCGAGTTATTTACTAGGTTGAATCCTGTTTTTAGATGATTAGAATAAAGCCATACTTTTTCTATGTCTTTTGATCAAGCATGAGCATCACGACCGTTACAGAACTTCTCTCACCTGCTGGCTCACTCAAAAATATGCGCTACGCTTTTGCTTATGGTGCAGATGCAGTCTATGCAGGACAGCCGCGTTATAGTCTGCGTGTTCGTAACAATGAATTTGATCATGACAATCTTGCGATTGGCATTCAAGAAGCCCATAAACTGGGTAAGAAATTTTATGTGGTGGTCAATATCCAGCCTCACAATTCTAAACTGAAAAGTTTTATCCGTGACTTAGAACCTGTCGTAGCCATGCAGCCAGATGCTCTGATCATGTCGGATCCCGGTCTGATCATGCTGGTCCGGGAACATTTTCCGCATATGGATATTCACCTGTCTGTGCAGGCCAATGCGGTGAACTGGGCAACCGTCAAATTCTGGAAGATGATGGGACTCACCCGTGTCATTCTGTCACGTGAACTGTCCATTGAAGAAATCGCAGAAATCAAACAGCAAGTGCCTGATATGGAAATTGAAGTTTTCGTTCATGGGGCATTATGCATGGCCTATTCAGGACGCTGCATGTTATCCGGTTACATGAACAAACGGGATGCCAATCAGGGTGCCTGCACCAATGCCTGCCGCTGGGAATATAAAGTGCTGGATGCCAAGGAAGATGAAACTGGCGATGTCATTCCGGTGAAAAACCTGGATTCAGGCTGCTGCCCCAAAGATGCCGACGAAGCACATCTGCAGGCACAACACCAGTTCAATGAGCCAGTGCTGTTACAGCGCAACGAAGAAGAGATGTTTGCTGCCGAAGAAGATGAACACGGCACTTATTTCATGAATTCCAAAGATCTACGTGCAGTCCAGCATGTCGAACGTCTCACCAGAATTGGTGTACATTCCTTAAAAATTGAAGGTCGGACCAAGTCTTATTTCTACTGTGCGCGTACTGCACAGATTTATCGTCAAGCGATTGATGATGCACTGGCAGGCAAACCCTTTGATCCATCACTGATAACTCAGCTTGAAGGTCTGGCGAATCGTGGTTATACCGAAGGTTTCCTGCGCCGTCATGTGCATAGCGAATATCAAAACTATGAGAATGGTTCATCCAGTTTCGATCATCAGCAGTTCTGTGGCGAAGTGCTGGAACATAATGGCGACTACATCAAAATTGATGTAAAGAACCGTTTTGTGGTGGGTGATTCATTGGAGCTGATGACTCCTCAAGGCAACATTACCTTTACTTTAACTGAGATGAAAGACAAAAAAGGTAATCTGATTGAAGATGCCAAAGGCTCAGGTCATATCGTCGAGATTCCGGCCCCAGCAGATGTAGATATGCAATATGCCCTGCTGATCCGTAATCTGCCCAGTTCGACTGTAGACATTTCAGCCTCTTCACTGGCGTATCGGGCGAGTTAAGCATGGCACTACTGATTACCGATAAATGTATCAATTGCGATATGTGTTTAGCAGAATGTCCGAATGAAGCGATTTATGAGGGTGACAAAGTCTATGAAATTGATGTCAACCGCTGTACCGAATGTGTCGGTTTTTACGAACATCAGACCTGTGTGGATGTGTGCCCAATTGAATGCATCATTCCACATCCTGAACACCGTGAAACAGCGGAACAGTTGCTACAAAAGTTTAAGGGCTTAAACCTGTTTAATGCCTAATACAGATCACCTTGGGGAGAGCATAATAAGAAGGGTTATAAAACAAAAATAAAAAGATAAGAAACAGCTTAATGTGCTTGGGGACACATGCAGCTGATTCAATAATAAAAAGATAAAAAAAGGAACTCTGGAGTTAGCATCCAGAGTTCCAATAAAAAAGAACAATAACAATATTGTTCGTGATCTGGCACCGGGAACTTGGGGATTCCTGGTGCCATTTTCTTTATTGTCCTGAGCGTATCATGTAATCGAAAGCAGACAGCGAGGCTTTTGCACCTTCACCAGTGGCAATGATAATCTGCTTGTAGGGAACAGTAGTACAGTCACCGGCAGCAAACACACCTTGCATGCTGGTTTCATTGCGCTCATTGATCACAATCTCACCGCGGTTACTTAGCTCGACTTTGCTGCCTTTCAGAAAGTCGGTATTTGGCAGCAAACCAATCTGTACGAAGATGCCCGCCAGTTCAACGACATGCTCTTCATCTGTAGCACGGTCCTTGTATTTCAGGCCGGTGACCTGTGAACCGTCTCCCAGCACTTCAGTAGACAGCGCATTCTTGATGACGCTGGTATTTGGCAGACTGTTTAACTTGTCTTGCAAGACCTGGTCAGCACGCAGTTTGGTATCGAACTCAATCAGGGTGACATGCTCAACCAGACCTGCCAGATCAATCGCTGCTTCCACACCCGAGTTACCGCCACCGATCACGGCAACACGTTTGCCTTTAAACAGGGGGCCATCACAGTGCGGACAATACGCCACACCACGGGTTTTGTATTCCTGCTCTCCCGGAACATTCATCTCTCTCCAGCGTGCCCCTGTGGATAGCACCACAGTTTTTGAGGCAAGTTTTGCACCATTTTCAAGGGTGACTTCTACCAGACCATTAGAGGTTTCATCGGCACCTTTAATCGCAGAGACACGCTGCAGGTTCATGATGTCCACATCGTATTCACGTACATGGGCTTCCATTTCTGCCGCAAACTTCGGACCCTGGGTTTTCTGGACAGAGGTAAAGTTTTCAATATCCATGGTATCCATGACCTGACCCCCCATGCGTTCAGCCACGATCCCGGTACGAATGCCTTTACGGGCAGCATAAATTGCGGCGGTATTCCCCGCAGGACCTCCACCAATCACCAGTACATCAAAGGCTTGTTTGGCATTCAGTTTTTCTGCATCTTTGGCTGCTGCATTGCTATCCAGTTTGGCAATGATTTCTTCCAGCGTCATACGACCCTGACCGATATGATTATTGTCCTGAAAGACCATCGGCACTGCCATAATTTTGCGCTCTTCCACTTCATCCTGGAAGAAGGCTCCATCAATCATGGTGGCAGTGGTACCTGGGTTATAGATGGCAATCAGGTTGAGTGCCTGCACCACATCCGGACAGTTATGGCAGCTTAAAGAGACAAAGACATCGAAGTCAGACTGGATATTCAGGCTTTTAATATTAGCCAGCACCTCAGCAGAGACTTTCGGGGCATAACCCGACGTTTGTAACAATGCCAGAATCAGGGAAGTGAACTCATGGCCCATTGGCAAACCTGCAAAGAACACCCGTGGCTGTTCACCGGCTTTGGCAATTCCAAAGCTGGGTACCCGCTTGTTCTGACCATCAAAACGGGCAGTCACCCGATCAGACAGAGCAGCGACTTCCTCCACCAGTTCTTTGATTTTGGCAGATTTATCTGATTGATCTAAAGTGGCCACCAGCTCAATAGGCGCTTCAAGGCGTTCAAGTAAGGTTTTGAGTTGGGCGGAAGTATTTTGATCTAACATTGCTAACATCTCCAAGGGAGTAAATCTTTATTTAATGAGGCTATTTTAAGTCAAATAACAAAATAGAGGAAACAGTTTGTTTTTATATTAATGATCGTTTTTTTAGATTGAAATATCAGGATACGTTTTTTTCAGTTGAGTATGGAAGTTCTAGGTTTCCCATGATTCATTCCCAATTAAAAGACAAAAATGCGCCTGATACGGCGCGTTTTTTATTTAGAACATTCGCTGTTCAATCTTTAAAGAACGGTTTTTGATGAGATGGGCCAAGAAAAATAAAATCAGGCTCAATAGGGCGGATAAAATCGCAACCGCAATAATAACGATATGAGCAAATTGACTCAGCTGCTCGGCCTGCTGTACCTGAGTAGACACACTCTTTGCCAGCGGTGTCAGACTTTTACCATAAACCTGCTGTTGCATGGTCCAGATTTGCTCGGGTTTAAAACCATATTGCTCAAATTTGGCATCCTGCTTTTCTGCCTCAACCAGATTTAACACATAGGGTTTGGCCGCCGACAAATCTACGGGTTTATGCAATAGTGCAGTTTGGGCAAGTAAATAAGATTTTACTGGGCCTGCAATATCGGCATCTGTAAGATAACGTGCAATTTCACTGTCCTTAAGATTGCTATCGTAATAGACCACCTGCTTATAGGCATCAGCACGATCACTTTTCAGGTCATGCTGCCAATAACTCAGACCTGACCAGATCAGAATAAAAGCAATCAGCCAGCCCACAAACTTCAGCACAAAGGACTGGAAACGCACAAAAAAGAAACGGAACTTTTTGAGCAAACCGATCACAAAAAATGCGCCAATAAAGGAAGCAAAAGTTTTGAGAATCAGCCAGCCAAACCAGCTCAGCAGACTAAAGAAATAATCCGGGCTATCGCCAATACTTGCTAAATTGGCATCTACACTGACCGGTAAATGCAATTGCTGAATCTGGGTAGTCAGACCAAAAAAGCCATAAACCAGTTCTTGCTGAAAGAACAGGCCAACCACTGAGGCGATAAATATAGTCGAGCTGGTGAGCCCTAACAGCATCAAATTACGTTGACGCTTTTTTAAAGCCACTACCCCTTGCTGGATGTCACGAGGTTTTAGCACATAGTCTTCTACGGGAGGCAAGCTCTACTCCTTCATAGATCAAAGCCTCACATCTGTTTTAGTCAGACTTTGATCCGCTGCTACTTGATTCAATCACCAATTGATTCAGATTATCCTGTAACGCCTTTAAACGCAGCGTAGCTTCGTTGCGTTTCTGTACACCTTCCTGTTGAATCTGAATCACATCATTCACAGTTTTAATGAGGGTGTTTTGCACATGTTCAAGCGTTTCAATATCAATCACCGAGCGCTGATTGGCTTTTGCGGTATCCACTGAGTTCTGGTGCAACAGGTCAGCATTACGGCGTAACAGTTCATTGGTTGCATCATCAATGGTATTGGCCAGCTGCACACTGTTCTTTTGCTCATTCAAGGAGATGGCCAGACTGATCTGGTTTTTCCATGCTGGCAAGGTAATATTTTTAATGGCGTAAAATTTATCTACCAGCATCAGGTTGTTGGATTGGATAATCCGGATCATCGGCAAGGTTTGCATGGCAGACTGCTGCAGGACCTGTAAATCACTGATGCGTTTTTCCAGATTATTGGCCAGATGATTCAGGTCATAAATCTTCTGGGTGGTGTTCTGATCCTGTTCTAATGCAGTCAGTTGCGCGATTTCCTGCTGCAACTCCTGTTCACGTAAACGCCCGGCTGCAATATGAATCCCCAGCTGTTTATATTCATCCTGCACGCCATCAAACATTTTATCCAGCGTATCGACGCGTGCTTTCAGGCCAGACTGAGACGTTTCAATCTCCTTGACCAAAACATCAATCTGTTCTTTGGTAGTATTGAAATGGGTATCAAAATTACCTTTCACCCCTTTAAATTTGCTAATGATATTGCCCAGAAAACCTGAACTTTTCCTTTTATTTAAAATGCTGCTGGTATTGAGCTGCTGCGCCACTTGTACGACCTGATTCAGCTTTTGGCCAGTTGCATCCAGGTCTTTATTTTGCACCAGATTCAGCAGCTCATCGGTATAGCTCGAGGTTTTACTGGCAATATTCTTGCCATATTCAGCCACAGTGTTATGACTCATTTGCTGCAGCTCTTTACGTACTGCCAAAACTTCCTGAAAGTCTGCAGGCTGCAAGCCGAGCTCTCTGAGATTCATTTGCTGAAACTTTTCTTCGGCCAGTTCAGTAGAGCTTTCGGCAGGTAAATTTACTACATCAGATTTGGTCATGGTTCACCTTATATTGTTATGTATCCGAGGGCTTCTCGAGTGACTTTTTTAACGTTTTAATCAGCCGGTTGCGGCTATTATCAAGTTTTTCCAGATCGCCTGTCGAGTGTTTCATCTGGCTTTGTTTGACATGATATTGCCAGGCCGGAATCAGTACCTGCTGTGCTTCCTTAAACCGGTCCAGCAAAGTATAAGACAGCTGCTGGGAAAGCTGCATCTGGGTAATGGCAATATCATTACTACTTTGCAGCGTACGCAAAGTATGCACTTTTTTAGAAAGCCGTTCTGAAAAATTATCCAGAGGATGCTGGTTCTGCACAAACTGCGGATATTCTGACAAAAACTCTTCTGCTGCCAGAATATGTCTGGCCATCTGTTCACGCAAACCCAGCAACTGCTGAAAACGCGCCTGAGATTTCTGAATCTCGACCTGTAGTTTGGTACTCAAATGAGCGGCTTGATCCAGCAAGGCATCCAGTTTTTTATAATATTCAATCTGACTGGAACCATAATCCAGATCCATCCCCAACCATTTTTGCAGGGCATTAAATTTACGCTTTTTCAGATATTTTTTTGACTCAGAGAGCATCTGAATCAACTGCTCAATGGTTTGGCTCAGTTGCCGGGTTAAATGAGGATCAACACCATTTAATAAAACAGATTGGGCCTGGATAAGCGGTTCTGCATAATGATTCAATTTATACTGATCATTCAGAAGAGGTACAAGTTCATTACGCTTGATCTTCAGCACCTGAGCAGGATCAATCGGCATGTCAGTCAAGGCTGGTAAAGCTTCAAATCTAGACATGAGCGTAGGTCTATCCTTTGTTAACAATGGGTATAGGGGGATATATTGAATGTAACAAAGAAAGAAGCAGAATTGTGTTTATTTATCCAGAAATTCGTTACAGCGCTTTAACTAAATTCATGTTTTATCTTTATTTTATTATGGTCTTATCAAGCTGGCGCAGCGCGTCTACTTATCGTCAGCAAAGTAAAAAATATGTTTTAACTGCATCAAAACCAAGGCTTTTTCTTTAAAAGAATAAAACAGGTATAAAAAAAGCCATATCACTATGGCTCTTTCTGCAACCCATCCAGAATTATAAAAAATCGCCTTCGCGTTCTGGCTGATACAGCACTTTTTCAATTTTCACTTTCATCATATGACCATCCGGCTGTGGCCATTCAATGGTTTGCCCTTCAGCCAAACCTAAAATCGCAGTTCCTACAGGGGCGACCACATTAAGCTGACCTTTTTCACCTTTGAACTCGTGCGGGTAAACCAAGGTAATTTCTACAGACTCGGTAGATGGTGCAATCGTCAATAATACGCGAGCATGCATCGTAACGATATTGCTTGGAATCTCATCCGGCTTCATGACTTCTGCACGTGCCAGTTCATCTTCCAGCGACATCATGGTCTCGCTAAGCTTCATCTGATTATCCAGCATCGTTTCCAGACGATGCAGGTCCTGTTCAGATATTATAATCACTGGTTTATCCATCTTAATTACCTTGTTAAACAAATAAGTGAAGAATCTATAAAATTGAAAAAAATATATTCAACGATTTTTTTAATAGTGATTTGAAATATATCTATCAAGTTCAGGACCACATAACAAGCATAATTATGTCGTCTCGAGCATTTTTTAAATCACCGGATTAAAAGCTTGCAGCCACGTCCCTAGTAGCAGGTTGAATTCTTCAGAAAAAGGAAAGTCCAATCACGTTTAAAAGATACAGGAAATAAAAAATTTTCCCTAATAAAAAAAGCCCCCTTGAGAAGGGGGGCTTTTCTCAAGTCAAACTTATTTTGCGTAAACAGGGAATTTCGCGCAAACAGCTGCAACTTTTTCTTTCACTGTATTAATCACAGCCTCGTCACCTTTGCTGTCCAGGATATCTGCAATCCAGCCAGCCAGGTCACGAACTTCTGCTTCACCGAAACCACGAGTGGTTACTGCAGGTGTACCAATACGGATACCTGAAGTTACGAATGGAGAACGTGGATCGTTTGGTACAGAGTTTTTGTTCACAGTAATGTGAGCCGCACCTAACCAGGCATCAGCATCTTTACCGGTGATGTCCTGTTTGATTAAAGATAACAAGAAGAGGTGATTTTCAGTACCACCAGATACTACATCATAACCACGTGCGATTAATACTTCAGCCATTGCTTTAGCATTTACCACAACCTGTTGTTGATATTCCTTGTATTCAGGTGCCATTGCTTCTTTAAAGCAAATCGCTTTAGCCGCTATCGCGTGAACTAAAGGACCACCTTGGTTGCCCGGGAATACCGCAGATTGTAGTTTTTTCTCGATTTCTTCATTGGCTTTTGCAAGGATTAAACCTGAGCGCGGGCCACGAAGTGTTTTATGCGTAGTCGTCGTAGTTACGTCAGCAATTTGTACCGGGCTTGGGTAAACACCAGCCGCAACCAGACCTGCCACATGCGCCATGTCGACAAACAGGTAAGCGCCAACTTTATCCGCGATTTCACGGAAACGCTGCCAGTCCACGATTTGGCTATATGCAGAGAAACCCGCCACGATCATGCGTGGTTTGTGTTCTACCGCCAAACGTTCAACTTCTTCGTAATCGATTTCGCCAGTTTCCGGGTTTAAACCGTATTGAATCGCGTTATATGTTTTACCAGAGAAGCTAACTTTTGCACCATGAGTCAAGTGACCACCGTGAGCCAGGCTCATACCCAGAACGGTGTCGCCCGGGTTAAGCAGTGCAAGGTAAACCGCAGAGTTGGCTTGTGAGCCGGCATGTGGCTGTACGTTAGCATAATCAGCACCAAAGAGTTCTTTAGCACGGTCAATGGCCAATTGTTCAATTACGTCTACATATTCGCAACCGCCATAGTAGCGTTTGCCTGGGTAGCCTTCCGCATATTTGTTAGTCAGTTTTGAACCTTGTGCTTCCATAACTGCTGGTGAGCAGTAGTTTTCTGAAGCGATTAGCTCAATATGAGCTTCTTGACGAGCATCTTCTTGCGAAATTGCTTGAGCTAATTCTGGATCAAAGTCAGCAATAGAGATATTGGCAAACATTAGCGAGGTCCTATTAATTTAGGGCTTTTAAGCCGTGCTAAGATTGGCGCGTATTGTAGCATGAAGTTTGAGATTTTCGATCATGAACTTTATGCAGTTTGCAATAAAAATGGCTCATACCTAAAAAACATGAGCCATTCAGATAAAAATAAGTTATTGAATTGGCATTAGAGATTTTACATCTGAAATAATACTAGGAATATTCAGTGCATAGACACTACCATGATCCCATTTAGTCGCATTTGACTCATCCGTAATATAACGTACTGAAGTTTGTTTCTGCTTGGCAAGTGCTACTAAAACATCTGTTGCTGCTTTAGGAACCGTACTATCTGCTGAACCCTGATAAATAATCACTGGCGTAGAAACTTTAACAAGTAAAGGCTGAGAATCTTTTTCCAAAAAGTTCTTTACGACTGGAATACCCATAAAGTTAGTTTGAGTACGAGGATAATTATTTACTGAGTTATTATTTGATTGTGCATAAGCATACATTGCTCTACCAAACTTCTGGCCTAATACATCATAGCAATCAGTTTCTGCATTTTTCGCGATTTCATCGGTTGGGGTTTTAAAAATCTGGCTATATTGCAGATTCGGGTTCGGGTTACGCAAACCGGCAGTAATCAGTGCAGTAAAGGTATCTAAAGACGCTAAAGTTCCAATTTTTTTATCCAGATTTGTTTCTTGTCCTGCCTGTTGTTCACCTCCTGTCAAAATCAGATTAAAATTTGAAGCCGGTGCTAAAGCTACCGTACCTTTATAGGTCATCTTAGAAGCACGAGCTGCATATTGCGCAGCGCCTAAAGCTGCCTGGCCACCTTGAGAATGCCCTACAGCAACCCAGTGACTGGATGCTTGTGGACCTAAATAATTTCGTGCAGCCACCACCGCATCAGTAATAGAATAAGCTTCACTTTTCAGATTCAAGAAAGGATGAAGTTCTTTTCCACTCGGCTCTCCTAAACCTTCATAGTCAGGTGCTACTACAATATAGCCAGCTTGGAGAAACCCGCCAATCATGGCTTTAATATAATCATTCAGCGCTTTGCGACTCGGCGCACACTGATCAGCTACACCGGTAGTTCCATGTGCCCATGCCACAATTGGCCAGCCTGTAGCTGGAGGTGTTCCCTCGGGTGTAAAAACTAATGCAGTAGCTTGTGTTTCCTTACCATTAATTCCTAACATCTTATAAGTCATGATCACACTTTCGTCAGCGATCCCGGAGAAATCTGTCTGAGTGTAGGCTATAGGTGTGGCCACGACTGGATTATCGATATTATTTACTGGAATAGCAGGTTTGGACTCGTAAAAATGATCATTATCACTATCATCGTTACAAGCAGTTAAGGCTACACTTAATGTGAGAAGAGCACAGGTCAATACTTGACGTTTCATCGATCTTATCCTTATCTTATTTATTATCATCTCTAATGAGTTTTTCTGGTTTTATCTTTAATAAACAATAAAACCACATATAATTTCCCAACTTATCTAAACAATATCAAGCAAAGAATGCGTTATTTTTTCTATTAAATTCGCGCTAGTTTAGATTTATGCTGAAATCAGCAAACTTTAAAATAGAGAGTTTCTCCTCTCCAGAACCATACAAATAGTCGTCATAAGTTAAAAAGCTTGCAATTAATACAGAAATAAAGCAATTCGATTGTCAGTTGCAAAATAATAATGTTAGATTTTACTCTCCTCTCTTTTCAGGAACATTTCCGACATGCAGGCCATTATTCTCGATACTGAAACCCACACCCTGAATGGTCAACCGATTGAAATCGCCTATGCGCCTGTAGAGATTGTAGACCATAAACTCAGTCTGGATAAAAGCCGACTGTTTGATCAGTTATATTCATGTGATGAGCCAATTTCTTTTGCAGCGATGGCTGTGCATCATATTTTACAATCTGATCTGGATGGACAGCCACATTACAGCAGCTTCGAGCTTCCAACAGAAACCACTTATATTATCGGGCATAATATTGATTACGATATTCGTGCTCTGGAAAAATGTGGTGTAGATTCATCCAATATTAAAGCTATTTGTACCCTTGCCCTTGCTCGTCGGGTCTGGCCAGAGGCAGAAGCCCACAATATTTCCGCACTCATTTATATGATTACCAAAGGTAGTGAGCGGGCCCGTGAGATGATTCGTAAAGCGCATCGCGCAGATATGGATATCATTCTTACCGCAAATATTCTGATGCATATTGTGCATCACCTGAAAATTAACAGTCTGGAAGAACTGTATGCCGCTTCAGAAGATGCCCGTATTCCACGCAGCATTAATTTTGGTAAGCATCGGGGTACAGCGATTGCGGAATTACCAGCGGACTATGTGCAATGGTTATTACGCCAGGATGAACTCGATCCTTATTTGCGTAAAGCGCTGGAAAATGCAGCTGTGCTGATTTTATAACCATCAGCTCATCCTTAAAAGCGTAATATATCCTTAATATCATTGTAATTTTCACCTTCTATGCTGGTGCTTATTTAAGCAAAAGATAGATCAAGGATGTTACTTTTTAATAAGACTCAACGTGGGATGGATGTGTTACAGAATCGGTCCCTTCCCCTCACTGCACGTCAGCGCCAACTATTAGTGTTAATCGGTAGCCAAGCTTTTGACTCTTTAAATGAAGCTTCCAGACTGCATATTGCCCGTCCTGAATTATTGCTGCAGCTCTGTCAAATGGGCTTAATCACGCCGGCCGACAAGCAGGCTGTCACTCAACATCAGACCGGAACTCTTCCAGAAGCCGGGACAAAAGTAGGTTTGACAGAATCCGAGATTCATTACCAACCCTTAAGTCCTTCTCATTCCCGGGTGGCTAATGATCATGCTCTTCTATCGATAAATGAAGTGGCGACTTCTGATGACCCGATCGCCCCTTTAGAAAACTTGAATAAAAGCGCTGAAATTTTCCTTCCTGAACTACAGGCACTTTCATTTGAAGATCTGAAATATATGATGATGGATAGTTTGCAAAAACATTGTGGTTTAATGGCTAAAGAGCAAATTCAACATATTTTAAATGCTTCGAATATCCAGCATTTAAAACGCTGTCAGATGCGATGGATTACCACATTACAAGAAAGTCGAATCCATCCCCAAGAGTTAAATTATAAATTGCAGCAGATTAATTTGAGTTATCAAAAACTCCAGTCTACTGTTGATTAAGAATATGACAGGCTCCCCTATCATTTAGTCTTTTAATCTCTTAACTCATCCCTCAAAGCAATCAGATTTAAGTGAGGCAAGAATATATAATTTTGATTTTATTTAATAATTATTTTAAGGGCAAATTCAAATACTCAAAACCCATACTTAAGCGTGATAGAAAAAAACAGTTATTTACCCGCATATAACCAAGGTTTACATTCAGTTGGATCAGCTATATGCAATATTATCTAGAATTTGATGCCTTCGACAATCCAATGCAGCTCAGTAAAGTAGGAAACTGGGTCATCACTTTTATGAATCCGCCTGAAGAAATAGAACATATCGTACTCGCTATTAGCTCTGTACTGCCACGCCAGCTCTGTGAGCACTTGCAACCACGCCGGGTGCTGATCCAGAAAAGCCAGATCAAGCACCATTGGCTAATACAGGGTATTGAATGTTTTGATAGCACACTTAAGCAGGAACTCATCCTGCGCGCCGAACAGGCTACGGCACAACATATTCTAAGCACTATTTTAAAAGAATTTGAAAAATATGAGGTTAATGTCCAGCTTAAATCTTTTTAATTGAAGATTGATTAAAATCAAAGCGCAAATTTGAACCGCTGGATGGAATATGATTTTATAGGTTTTAAACTAAACATTGGCTCACCTGATTTCTGTAAAACCTTCTTATACCAAATAAAAAACTCACCTTTATAGTGAGTTTTTTATTTCATCCAAGGTGCTAAGCTTAGAGCTCTAACGCAAACTGTTGGAGACATGAGATATGTACTCCATTTATTATTCAACTACACGGTAAATACAACTGGACTGCTGACTTTCAAATAATAACTCAATACTTGGCAAAATCTTCTCGCCCTCTACCACAATATGATCAATTTTTTTAACCAGATCTGTAGGAGCTTGATAATCTGTAAGTGAGCGCAATAAGGCTTTGGCATCAATGATTTTACTGTATTGATCTTTAACCTTGATATCTATCATCTTTGACATATTATTTCCCTCTTTTATTTTCCTAAGGTTTTTATAACACACTCGAACTGGCTGTTAAGCCTAAAAATGTTAGCGAATTTGGCAATGTAAACTTATTTAAACAGGAAAAAGTATAGCGAATCATTCTTTTAAATAGGTTAACTTGTATGACAAAAATTAAAAAAATCCAATTAAAAAAGCTCGCATTTCTGCGAGCTCTGTGTTGGATGGCTTGTGCTAGATTTATTGTTTAATGTTAGACATCAAACTCAACTAACTGTCATTGATCCGTCCAACTAATTGGTAGCGTCGTTTGTTTTTTGACCTACCGTGAAGTTAATATAACACTCTTTTTTAAGGCTACAATAGCCTTTTACACTTCACCAAAAACAGCCATACAAGATTTTAATTGTGAATTTTTAAAAACGGATTATTATATTTCTGGCTCTTATTCACGCGATGCCAGACACAGAAGTATCAACTGATTAGTTGATTACAAAACTAGCTATTTATTTGAAAATAAATATTTTTAAAAAACCTACCCTCTTTCTATCATGTTCTTTGCTTATTCTTTGCTGCTTTAAAAGGTTTAATCTTTTATTCTAAAAAACTGAATTGAGCCTTTATTCTGGAAAAAAATCATCTGATCATTTTAGCTTAGATACTTGCTTTGCGCGTTGAGAATAAACTCTTTAGTCCTGTGCTATTTTAAGGCCAATAAAAAGCCCAATATACAATTGGGCTTTTGCTTATTCATCAATTTCGATAGGTTCACCATTTTCAGGCCGTCTGTGCTGCTTCACATCATCGGCAGGATCAACACTTGATCCATCTTTGGTAATCGTATTGTAGAGCTCATCTTCTTTTTTATCATCAATAAACTCTTCATCTTCAAAATTTAAAGGCTGTTCATCATCCTCGAAATTTAAAGGTCTTTCTTCCTGCTGAATATTTACAGGCATATTTTCATTTTCATCATTTATAGGGTTTTCATCTTCTTTCATGGCCTTTCATCCCTTATTAAAGTTGAAAAGATCATGCTCAAATAGTCAACAAAGTTATTCAATAGAGAAACTTTAATATTTATGTAAGCTTATATAAAGTTTCTTATTCTAAAAGATAACACTTCATCCTAAAAAATCATTTAAGGAGGGTTGTAATAGTAGAAGGATGAACCAGCTTAGCCACATGCGGCCGTTACAATAATGTTAGTTTGAGGACCGACCACGATAGCAATTCGATTAGTACGATAATCTATCGTTACTGGTCGACCCAAGGCAATCATTCGCACAATTTCAGTATATGCCTTTGATTTAATGTCTGTTTGGCTTAATTTCTTTGCTTGCTCGTTGTGTGGTCTGATCTGCCTTACAGGTTTTCATTGGAGTTGAATGATGTGGGGTCTCATTTTCAGGAGTGTGAACACAAGTTGTTCAAAGGGGCACTGAAAAAAATAATATCGGATTAAGCCTGTTCATCTATTTTGTATAAGTTCTGTACGTCATATAAAGGCAGGTAGAGCAATCAGAATCAAAACCATTGAAATATTTGTAAAACGTGGGGAAAATTAGAGGCGCTGCTATAAAAAACCTCAAGATGATGAAAACTCGTCACCTTAAATAATCCGCCCTTTGCTACATAGAAATTTTATTGTTGTTTTTCTTTAAACTTGCAAGAAAAATACAATACAATACGTATCATTACACTTAAATATAATTCTTTTTTCATGCTAATTTATAAATTTAGAAAGCGCCTCGATCTGAATTTAAGAAAGTTAATACTTTTATTAGCGATTTTTAGTGTCTCTACACTTTTTATTATTTCTCTAATTATCAGCTATCAGATTGTCACAAACCAACTGATCAGCAATTCACTGGCCTTAAACTCGAATTATGCCAATAAAGTATCCTTAAACACCAATAACTACTTTAAAAACATGCTGCTTGAGCTTGAATACAGCTCTAAAGTTTTAAGTGGAAACTTCGATAGCCATGAACTGAGAGAGAGTGAAACCAACCGATTAAAATATCAGTCTGATCACTATAATAGCGTGGTCATTAGTGATCCTCAGGGAAGGCTGATTAACTATTCCCCAAATGTACTTAATATTGATAAAAATAAAATACAGAATACTCCTGGGGTGTTAAATTCCCTAAATAAAAAATCAGCCTATATTTCCTCACCTTATTATTCTGTTAAAAATAATATGATTGTATTCATTTCTCAGCCGATTTTTGATGGCTCAAATGCTTATAAGGGTTTTATTGGTTCAGCTATTTATCTCAGAGAGAAGAATATTATTAATAAAGTTTTAACAACGAATCATAATTATAAAAATAGCTATATTTATGTGATTAACCATAAAAATGAAATTATTTTCCATCCTGATGCGAATAGAATCGGGCAAACGGCAACAGGTAATACCGGCATAGACTATATGCATACCCATAAAAATGGTCAGATCCGTTTAATCAATAGTCAAGGCATAGATAATCTGGCTGGCTTTTCCCATATTCCGGTTACAGACTGGATTGTGGTATCGCAACAGCCTACTCATGAATTGCTCAAACAGGCAAATTCGATACTTTATAAACTGGCAGCGGCCTTCTTTTTCTTCTATGTACTCATATTTTATATCGTCTGGAAATTATCGAATTATATTGCCTCACCTTTAAATCAACTGGCCAATATGGCAGGTTTATTAAATCAGCCTGAAATAAGCTCCAAAATTAAAGAGATCAAGCCTTGGTATTATGAGGTCACCAAATTTAAATTTTCCCTCTTGTCCAGTATGCGCAAATTTTCCCAGCAAATTACCCAGATGGATAATCATATTAATACCGATCCTTTAACCGGGCTGATGAACCGCCGTGGAATGAATGACTTCATTACCCAAAAAATAAATACCGCTACCACTTTCTCGATACTTCTGATTGATGTCGATCATTTTAAAAAAGTGAATGATACCTATGGTCATGATCAGGGAGATATTGTTTTAAAGCAGGTTGCCAGTCTGATGCAACAAAAATTTCGGAAAGATGATCTGTGCTGTCGATATGGCGGTGAAGAGTTTATCATTATTATACCAAACAGTAATCCGCAACAGGTTTATGAAAGTGCCGAGCGCTTCCGTAAAGAAGTCGAAGCGCATAAAATTGACAATATCGGCAATATAACGATTTCTATAGGGATTGCGTCCTGGCCACTTAGTTCTAATAATATTCAGGAAGTTTTTAAAATAGCTGATAACAATTTATATAAAGCTAAAAATGAGGGACGCAATTGTGTATGTTTCTGATTTTATATGTTTGGTCTTTTCTGCTTCATAAATGGAAGATTTATTTATATCCAAATATTTATAATATGATCATCAGCATTGAACAATATAATGCTGATGATCATAGAATACTTAGTAGTAGGTTACTCTCTTTTTCGAAAAGCGTTCGAGCTGCTTTAAGAAGCCTTCAAAATAATCTTTTTCTTTTTCCTCGCTGCGATAACCCGCATATAAAGTACGACGCAAACCTGCAGGTGCTACACAATCCAAACGACGTGAAGTTACCCAGCCCTTCTGCTCGTATTCATTGACCACCCAATCTGGCAACGCTGCAATACCCCGGCCGCTGGCCACCAGCTGAATAAGCATTTGGGTCAAATCCGTGGTACGAATCTGCTTGGGTAAAATATTGGCAGGAATAAAAAGACGCGACATGATGTCCAGACGGTGCTTATCGACAGGATAAGTCACCAGAGTTTCTTCAGCCAGCTCTTGTACCGTAATCTCTTTGGCGCGTACCAAGGGATGCGTATTGGAGAGCACCAGCCGGGATTCATATTCAAAAATTGGAAAATATTCGATCCCTTTGAGTGCAATCGGATCGGCGGTAATCAGCAGATCAAACTCCCCGGTCTGTAATAATTCATGCGGATTCGCTTCAAAGCCCGAAGCAAAATCCAGATCGACGTCAGGATATTGCATACGATATTGATTCAATAAAGGCATTAACCAGTCAAAACAGCTATGACATTCTGAAGAGAAAATGATTCTTCCGGTCTGCCCATGCACAATACGGCTAATATCACTCTGAGCAATTTGCACTTGTGGAAGAATTTCATCAGCCAGTTTCAGTAACCGCTGCCCAACATTAGAAAAACTCACAGGGCGACTACGGCGGTTAACCACTTCGACGCCAAACCATTGATCAAGCTCACGCAACTGATGCGATAGAGCCGATGGGGTTAGGCACAGGT